>CALCSX010000326.1 GCA_937894165.1 uncultured Saprospiraceae bacterium
CTTCAGTGTGTGACCCAACACCTGTTTTCGCTGACAGAGTTGATTTCTGCTGTTCTGATGTTGGAGCTCCAATAATGGTGATCCTTAGAGTTACAGATTTTGCAGGAAATATTAACGAATGTATGGTTGAAGTAACTGTACAGGATAAAATTGCACCTTTAATCACATGTCCTTCTGATTTGACAATTGATTGTAACTTTGTTTACACTAGTTTAGATGTATTCGGAAAAGTTGTGTTGAATGATCAAAGCTTAAGAGATGATATTGTTATAGATGGTGAAATCGTAGGATTAGATGGTATCGCTACAGATATATGTGGAACTGAAATTAGTTCAACAGTAATTTTAGATAACTTAAACGAATGTGGAGTAGGAACAATTGTTAGAAGATTCACTGCAACTGATCCTGATGGAAGAACAGCTTCTTGTGATCAAACATTAACGTTTATAAGCACAGATCCTTTCTTTATCAATCAAGGCAACCCTAACGATCCAACTGACGACGTTATTTGGCCTGCGGCAATGGTTACTATCAACGCTTGTGGTGCGGATGTCGATCCTTCTGTAACAGGCGAACCGGTATTATTGAATCCTGAAAAATGTGCTATCCCGGGTATTAAATATGAAGATTGGGTATTCCAAATCGTTGGAGACGCATGTTTTAAAGTTGTTAGAACTTGGACAGTTATTGATTGGTGTCAGCCGATTAGCGGTAGCTACGCCATGTGGACATTCGATCAAACGATCAAAGTGTTAGATGATGTGGCTCCGGTATTCGATCCGGTAGAGGATGTTTCAGTTTGTTCATTTGACGCATCGTGTGAAATTGAATTTATTGATCTTACAGCATCAGCAACAGATAATTGTACTCCTGATGATGAATTAGTATACACTTGGTTAGTCAATGCTAATTTTAATCCGGCTGATCAGTCCCCTGCAATTTTTGCATCAGGAAATGGTAATGATGCCAGCGGAATTTATCCGGTAGGAACACATAGAGTGGTATTTACTGCCGATGACAAATGTGGAAATAGTACTGTAATCTCTTATTTGTTCACAGTAGCAAATTGTAAGAAACCTTCTCCTATCTGTCGTAACTTAGTTGCTGAATTGATGGAAATGACTGTTTCTCCGGGAGTAACTTCCGGTATGATTGAAATTCAAGCAGAATGGTTTAACGCAGAAAGTTTCGCTACTTGCGGGGGTGATTTAATATACTCATTCTCAGCAGATGTAACTGATGTTTCAAGAGTATTTACTTGTGAAGACATTGGATTAAATGTTGTACAAATTTGGGCTACAGATATTTTTGGAAACCAAGATTTCTGTTCACCAACTATCGATATCCAAGATAATATGAATGTTTGTGATGATGGATCAAGTGGATTGATTGCAGGTAAAGTAATGACAGGTTCTGAAGAGACTGTTGAGGAAGTGGCCGTTAATGTACTTGGAAATGGATCATCTAGCATGATTTATACAGAGCAAAGTGGAAAATACAAATTCCCGGCATTAGCTTTCGGAAGCACATATACAGTACAACCGGGTAAAGATGTAGATCCATTGAACGGTGTAACTACATTAGATATCGTATTGATTCAGAGACATATTTTGGGAGCAGGTCCTTTGGATTCTCCATACAAAATGATTGCTGCTGACATCAACAAAGATGGAAAAGTAAATGCACTTGATATTGTAGAATTAAGACAGTTAGTTTTATTGAAATCAACTAATTTCAGTAATAACACTTCTTGGAGATTTGTCGATTCAAACTATGATTTTGCAAGCACAGAAAATGCATTGAGCGAAAGCTTCCCTGAAAGTGTTGTTATCAACCAATTCAACAACTCCATCAATGATGTTGACTTTGTTGCGGTGAAAATCGGTGATATCAATGGTAATGCGAAGACGCATAAACTTGATGGAACAGAAGGCAGATCTAATAATGATGTGAACTTTGTAGTTGACAACAAATCATTTGAAGCGGGTGAAACAGTTTATGTACCTGTAACTATGAGCGATTTGAATTCATTGACTGCTTATCAGTTCACAATGAAGTATAACTCAAGCGATTTGAATCTTGTAGATGTTCAAGCCGGGAAAGCGAATGTTTCTGAAGAGAACTTTGCAGTACTTAACTCAGATCTTGGTTTAGTAACAGGAAGCTGGGGTAATATAAATGCAATCAGCTTTGATGCAAATGATGTATTGTTTACTCTCGTTTTTGAGGCAAATAACACTTCAATGTTATCTAAGAGCTTATCAATAAACTCTTCAGCTACAAGAGCGATCGCATATGATGCAAATGAGAAAGAATTCAATTTGGGAGTTGAATTCAGATCAAGCAATAACGAAGCTATTGGAGGACTAGAATTGAGACAAAATATACCGAATCCGTTTATCAACGAAACTTTGGTAGCATTCAATTTGCCTTCAGAGATTCAAGGAACATTCAATGTATATGATGTAGCCGGTAAGGTGGTTTACACTAAGACAGCTAACTTCAATGCAGGTGAAAATCAAATCGTGATCAGAAAATCAGATTTGGGAAGCACAGGTGTGTTCTATTACGAGGTAAGAACAGAGATCGGTTCTGCCACGAAAAAAATGGTTTTAGTTAATTAATTTTTAGATTAATTGTTTTTGGGATGGGACCTCATTCGCTTGATTGCGGATGGGGTCTTTTTTATTTATTTCCTATAGGAAAATTATTTTTACTATCAATAGCTTATCCTTTGTAAGAAATAACTTTTACTATCTTTGCACAATGGCTCGAATAATGTCTATTGATTACGGATTGAAAAGAACCGGCTTGGCCGTAACTGATCCACTTCAGATCATCGTAAGTCCTTTGGAAACTATTTCGACAGACAAGCTGTTTGACTTTCTCAAGGATTACACAGGAAGAGAATCGGTTGAGAAAATTGTGTTGGGCGAACCCGGTTTTGATGGGGAAGGATCTCATATAAGTTCGCACATTAAAAAACTGAATACAAAATTAATAGAAACTTTTCCTGCGATTGAAATTGTGTTGCATGATGAAAATTTTACTTCTTCTCGAGCCCGAGAAATTTTATTCCTTACAGCCAAAAAAATGCAAAGGAGGAAAAAAGAATTAGTAGACAAAGTTAGTGCTATTCTTATTCTACAATCCTATTTAAAACATATATAACCATTTTAAAATGATTCTACCCATTTATCTTTACGGGCAGCCAATTCTAAAAAAAGCAGGCAAAGAAATTGGTAAAGACTACCCTAATCTTAATGAGATTATTGAAAATATGTACGAGACGATGTATCATGCTCAGGGAGTGGGCTTGGCCGCACCTCAGGTAGGGCTGGGACTTCGGCTTTTCATTGTTGATACTATTCAGACATTAGACGATGACGAGGATAAATCTGTAGGAATTAAGAAAGCATTTATCAACCCTCAGATCTTAGAAGAATTTGGTGTAAATAAGGAATTCGAAGAAGGATGTTTAAGTATTCCGGAAATTAGAGGGGACGTGAGTAGACTTGATAAACTTAAAATAAAATACCAGGATGAGAATTTTAATGAATTTACAGAAACTTTTGAGGGGATGAATGCAAGAGTTATCCAACATGAATATGATCATATAGAAGGACTACTTTTTACTGAAAAATTGAAGCCTATTAAAAAGAGAATGATACAGAGAAAGTTGGACAAAATCCGAAAGGGTCTGATCACACCGGATTATCGATATTTTCCAAACAAATAGTATAAAAAGCACTATTTTCTTCCAAAGTCTGCCGGAATTTCTCCCCAAACTTCTGTTTCCCATTTTAAAATTGGATTTGTAATTTTATTTTTTGCCAGCCATTCTTCCGCACGATCTATGAGTTCAATCCATGATTCATTTTTTGCGTTTATTTCAAGCTTAGTATTTGCTTTTTTCTTTTTGACCCACGAAATAGCTGTTTTCGAATCACTATAGATAGGCAAAAGTGGTTTTTTATATTCTTTCAGGAAAGCCAGTGCATGGACGAGGGCCAGAAATTCACCAATATTATTAGTCCCATTTTCAAAAGGTCCTTTTTTAAAGATTTCTTTTTTCGAATCTGTGACAACCCCGCGGTATTCCATCAAGCCCGGATTGCCACTACAGGCAGCATCTACAGAAATACTTGGTAAAATTATTTTAGAGTTAAATAATTTAGGGGAGGAATCTTGCGTTTTTACTTTATTAATAGAATGATAAAAGGGTTTAGAAAAGGCTTTTTCTGCCTCCCCCATTGTTGTAAAGGATTTGTATTTGGCACCCGGAAAGTTTTTAATTTGTTTTTGGCATTCATCCCAACTTAGGAAAATTCCTTTTCTATGACCTTCCCAAACTACATAAAATTTATTTTTACCTTTACTCACTATTTATTAATTGACTGACGCAAATATAATGAATTTGACTGATACCCATGCACATCTCTATCTAGAGGAATTCAAAGCTGATAGAGAAGAAATGATGCAAAGAGCTGCTGACGCCGGCATAGCTAAAATATATTTACCAAATATTGATAGCTCAACAATTTCAGACCTTTATATTTTCGAGGAGAAATACCATGATACATGTAGTGCCATGATGGGCTTACATCCTTGCTACGTCAAGGAAGATTATAAAAAAGAGCTGGATAAAATCTATAAGGAGCTTTGTTCCCGTCCTTTTTCGGCTATCGGTGAGATAGGCTTGGACTTTTATTGGGACAAAAGCAATAGAAAGAAACAAGAAGAAGCTTTTTTAAAACAACTTACATGGGCGTCAGAATTGGGATTGCCAATTGCAATACATTCCAGAGAGAGTACCTTAGACTTAATTAATCTTTTGGAAGCCAATCAAGATAAGGCTGTGCGGGGGGTGTTCCATTGCTTTTCGGGAAATGAAGAAGAGGCTCAACGCATAGTGAATATAGGATTCTACCTGGGGATAGGAGGCGTAATCACTTTTAAAAATTCCACTTTAAGTTCGGCAATAAACAAAATTGGATTAGAAAACATTTTATTGGAGACTGATGCACCATATTTGGCTCCTGTGCCATTTAGAGGAAAGAGGAATGAAAGTTCATATCTTTTATATGTGGCAGAATTTCTCGCAAAGGCTAGAAATTTGGAAGTATCGGAGGTAGTAGATATCACTAGCAGCAATGCAATTAATTTGTTTGGTAATAAATTAATCTTTGATTAATGTATATTAGTTAAAATTTATCTAATATTGCTGGATAAATGATAAACAGACTTGGAAGCTAAGTCTGTGGATTTATTTTACAATTAAAAATTGATTTATTTTGATTTCTAGGATTATTTTACAATTTTTGTAGGAGGCAAAATAATTTTGAGAGGAGAGTTGGCCGAGTGGTCGAAGGCGCACGCCTGGAAAGTGTGTATACGCCAAAAGCGTATCGAGGGTTCGAATCCCTCACTCTCCGCGAGATTATTAAAATTATTAACACTTTAACGATTCAGAAAATTTTAATCTTATGCGAAAAATTACAGCATTAATTTTAGTAGCGACAGTTGCCTTTACTTTTGGCGCAGTCGGAATATTTGCTCAGGAAGTGGCTGAAACGACCACAACAACTGCAGATGATGGTTCCGTTTTTCAATTGTTGAAACAATATTTCATCCAAGGTGACTGGAGATTTATGTCCACGGTTCTTGTGACTTTAATATTAGGTTTGGCATTTGTTATTGAAAGGATTATTACTTTAAACATAGCTTCTGTAAATACAGATAAATTAGTGACTAGAGTGGATGAAAGATTAGCAGCCGGCGATGTTGATGGCGCTATGGAGGTATGTAAGTCAACTTCAGGTCCTACTGCTTCTGTTTTGTACGAAGGAATTAGAAATTCCAAATATGGACAAGATGCTGTAGAAAAAGCTATCGTTTCTTATGGCTCAGTTCAAATGGGCTTATTAGAAAGAGGTCTAGTATGGATATCATTGTTTATCGCTCTTGCTCCCATGTTAGGTTTCATGGGTACGGTAATCGGTATGATTCAGGCATTCGACAGGATTCAAGAGGCAGGTGACCTTTCACCATCAATTGTTGCGGGTGGTATTAAGGTGGCACTATTGACGACTGTATTCGGTCTTGTTGTTGCCATTATACTACAGATTTTTTATAATTATATCGTTTCAAAAATCAACAGTATTGTTGGAGGTATGGAAGATGCTTCAATCGCATTGGTTGACATCATGTCAAAGTACAACATATTCAATAGATAATTGGGAACCATTTCCTCATTAAAAAAGAAACAATAATGTATAATATATTATCCAAAAAAGGTCAGCTCTTTGCCGTAGTGCTAGGTGTAGTAGGACTACTTCTATTTATTATTCCGGTGTTGTCCGGTCTGGAAGGGTTCAATTTGCTTAGTGAGGAAGAGAAAGTGAATTCCAATATTTTTAATACAGGAATTTTAATTCCAATTGTCTTTATCATTATTGCAGCGATTGCATGGCTGTTGTTTTCTGTTTACCAGATGGCAACAAATCCGGGTCAAGCCAAAAAAGGTTTATTAGGTTTAGCAGGTTTAGTAGCTATATTTTTAATTACTTATTTTACCTCTGAACCGGAAACTTCAGGACCTATCAAAGCTGCAGCAGAAGAATTTGCTCTTAATGACGGAGCAAGCAAATTTGTTAGTGGAGCAATTAAGACTACCGCTGTTTTAGGAGGTATTGCTATTCTTGCTTTAATAGCTGCAGAAGTTAAAAACTTTTTTAAATAGCCTCGAATTATGCTAAATAAAAAGAAAGGTAGTAAAAAAACAAATAATGAAATCAATGCAGGATCCATGGCAGATATTGCCTTCCTACTCCTGATTTTCTTTCTGGTTACCACTACAATAGAAGTAGATAAAGGGATATTAGTGCGATTACCGGAATGGTCGGATGAACCACCACCGGAATTGACAATAAATGAACGCAATGTTTTCTCTGTTCTGGTTAATGCAAACAATGAACTTTTGGTTAGAAATGAACCGATGAATGTTGATGATTTGCGAGAAAGAGCAAAGGAATTTATAATGAATCCTCAGAATCGCTCAGATTTAGCAGAGAGTCCGAGTCGAGCTATTATTGCATTGAAAAATGACCGTGGTACAAGATATGGCACTTATATCAAGGTATACAATGAGTTGAAAGCCGCCTATGATGAACTTTGGGATGAGGAATCACAGAGATTATATAATCTTCCCTACAGCGATGATTTGCCCATAGAAATAAGACGTGAAATTAAGGACAATATACCAATGATATTATCTGAATCCGAGCCTACAGAGTACGGAGAGGAGGATTAAAAATAAAAAAAGAATATTATGTCTAAATTTAGAAAAGACGGTGAGAAAGAATCACCTCCTATAAATACAGCGGCACTTCCGGATATCATTTTCATGTTATTGTTCTTTTTTATGGTGGTAACAGTAATGAGAGAAAGTGAGTTGAAAGTGCAGGTTGTAGTGCCAACAGCTACTCAATTGACAAAATTAGAGGAGAAGACTCTTGTAAATCAAATGTACTTGGGTCGACCTACTAAAAAATATCAAAGTGTCTATGGTACGCAACCTCGTTTGCAACTAGGAGATAGATTTTCAGAAATAAGAGATATTCCATTGTTCTTGGAGCAGCATAAGATTAAAGTTCCGGAAGTACAAAGACCTAAAATTACTACATCTTTGAGAGTAGATGGAAGTGTTACGATGGGAATAGTGAGTGATGTGAAGACAGAATTACGTAAAGCAAATCAGTTGAAACTAAACTACTCGGCAAGACCTGAAGTAGGAAGAAATTAAATTTAATTTTAAGAAAATAGAAAAGGGCTGTTCATTATCAAATGAATGGCCCTTTTCATTACAAATATTCTTAATGCGAATTCTATTGAAAAATATGGGTTGAAGCCAATTCCGGTACGACAACATTCGCATATCCATTCTGCTCCAAAGTGTCCTTGAAGTTAAATTGGGTGTTTACTTCGCCGTGAACTAGAAAAATACCCTTCAATTCTTTCTGATTTTCAATAAATTCAAGCATTTCATCCCGATCGGCATGAGCAGAGAAGCCATCTAATTTCTTAATTTGAGCCCGGACTTGTTTTATTTCACCGAAGATTTTTATTTCAGAAGCACCATTCACCAATATATGCCCGGCAGTTCCCGGAGCGCAATATCCCAAAATTAAAAAAGTATTTTTATAGTTTTCAATATTGTTAAACATATGATGTTTTATTCTTCCTGCATTCATCATTCCTGAAGCAGATATAATGACGCAAGGATCTCGCATAACATTCAAAGCTTTGCTTTCCTCCACCTCTCTCGTATATTTTAGGCTTTTAAACCCGAAAGGATTCGGGTCTTTAAGTATGTAGCTGGTCAAATCTTCATCATAGCATTCCGGATGTGTTCCATAAATCTCAGTGGCATCAATCGCTAAAGGACTGTCGACGAAAATTGGAATTCGAGGGAGGATGCCTTCATTATACATTTGATCCATCATATAAACAATCTCCTGCGTTCGGCCAATTGAAAAAGCTGGAATAATCAGTTTCCCCTTATTGATAATGCAAGTTTCATGAATAATATCACGCAGTACTTCATTCTCTAATGGTTTTGAAAGGTGCAATCTGTCACCGTAAGTTGATTCCATTATTAAATAGTCAACTTGAGGCATTTGACGTGGATCTCTCAGAATAGGACGATTCGGTCTACCTATATCTCCTGTAAACCCGAGAATTGTTTCTTCCTCACCCTCCTTTATTTTTAATGTTACGCTGGCACTTCCTAGAATATGTCCGGCATCTCTAAAAACAAGCGTTATTTCCGGATCTATGGATAGCCATTGATTATATGGTAAGGAAATAAAGCGTTGCATAGCTGGGGCGACATCCTCTTTTGTGTACAGCGGTTCCACAAGTTCAGGGAATTCATACTTTTCACTTAGCCTTTTGTTTTTGTGGTATGCATCCGACTCTTGTATATGCGCACTATCCAGAAGCATGATATTGCATAGATTTGTTGTGGCATGAGTAGCGTAAATATTACCCTTAAATCCATGCTTCACCAAATATGGAATTCTACCGGAATGATCAATATGAGCATGAGATAATATCATGATATCTACTTGAGTAGGATCAAATAGAAAAGTAGTGTTAAATTCCTTCATTTTCTTCGAATTACCTTGATAAAGACCAAAGTCGAGGAGGATGGTCTTCCCACTTTTCAGGGTAATAAGATGAGCGCTTCCGGTCACTTCCTGAGCTGCCCCGCAAAATTTTATTTTCATATCAGTAATATTGTGATTTTATTCTTCTTCCGACTTATGGGAATCTTGAATTTTTTTATCTTGATGAAATTTATTTAGAAATTTATTAATTTCATCCTTATTGATGGATGAATCAATTTCACCGAATTTATTGATATTAATTTCAAAATTCTCAAAATCATCGTGATTTGCATCAGTTTTTTCCTCTTTTTTCTTCTTTGTCATATGCTGTAAAATTTGAAATTATTTTATAAACTCTAAAGAGTCCTGAATTCGTTTTGTCGATTTTTCCTTCCCCATTAATGCTATTGTTCCCATCAAATCCGGACCTTTTAAAGTTCCTGTTAAGGCTATTCTGAGTAAAGGAAAAATTTGCCCGGGTCCTATATTTTCACTCGTCATAAATTCCTTTATTCTCGTTTCAATATTTTCCTTGTCGAAATCTTGAAGGGATTGTAAAATTTCAATAATGGAAAGCAAAACAGATTGCAGTTCAGGCTTATATTTTTTACTCCAGGTGGTCTTGTCAATATCTTTCAATTCTTCGAAAAAGTAATAACCTGCTGTGTAAAATTCACTGTACAATCCTACCCGCTCCCTGTAAAGGTCAAGATATTTCACCAAAAACGAATCCTCCCTTTCTATATTCCTTTGTAAAAATTCTGATTTCAATACTTCGAGCAGCTCATCTTCATTCATATGCAGAATATACTGCTGATTGAACCACTTGGCTTTTTCAAAATCAAAACGCGCACCGGCTTTACTTACTTTCGCTAAATCAAATTGATCTATCAAACTCTCCAAATTCATGATTTCTATGTCATGTCCGGGATTCCAACCTAAAAATACCATAAAATTGATCAATGCATCCGGATTGAAGCCATATTCCCGAAAACCTTTCAATATTTTGCCGCCCTCTTTCTCCTCCCAGGCTATAGGAAATACCGGCATATCAAATTGTGCACCATCGCGCTTAGAAAGTTTCCCTTTTCCTGTGGGTTTTAGAATAAGCGGCAAATGAGCAAAAGCGGGCATTGAATCCTCCCATCCGAAAGCTTGATAGAGCAAAACATGGTGTGCTGTACTCGAAAGCCATTCTTCGCCCCGAATTACATCCGTTATCTCCATCAGATGATCATCAACAATATTGGCAAAATGATAGGTGGGCAAGCCATCTGCTTTCATCAACACCTTGTCATCAAGCTCAGTGGAATCGAAGCTTACTTCTCCTCGTATTTTATCATGAAAGGAAACCGTCTTACCGGGATCAACTTTTAATCTTATGGTAAAATTCTCCCCTGCGGCAATGCGCTTTTCTGTTTCTTCTTTTGATAAGGTAAGACTATTTATTAGTGTAGTACGGGCTGAGGCATCATATTTGAAATTGGGGTTAGCATCACGCTGCCTTTCTAATGCTTCGATGGAATCAAAGGCGTAGTAGGCTTTACCTTCATCTAAGAGTGTTTTTATATACTTGGCATAAATATCCTTGCGTTCGGATTGCCGGTAAGGGCCGTAATTTCCACCTTGTTTCGGACCTTCGTCTATATCGAGGCCCAACCATTCCATAGACTCGTAAATATAATTCTCTGCATTTTCTACATAACGGGTCTGATCAGTGTCTTCAATCCTGAGAATGAAGGTCCCGCCGTGCTTTTTTGCAACTAAGTAATTAAATAATGCGGTTCTAATGCCTCCTATATGAAGTGCTCCGGTGGGGCTGGGAGCAAATCTAACTCGTGTCATATTATTGAAAGTTATATATGATGAAAAAAATTATATAAAAATTTTAAAATTTACCATCCTAAATTATTTTTTCTGCGTTATAGGGGTAATCTCAAGCCTAAAGGTACAAGATATCTATGAACATCTTAAACATTTTGTAATGTACATTATCCGAACACCACGTCTCATCCAGTCGTTGTTCCCGCTTTACAATTGGAAAGTCAATACTGAAGAGAAAGTATTATACTTTACTTTCGATGACGGTCCGATACCGGGAGTGACTCCTGCCATATTGGATATTCTGGATGAATATGAAGCGAAGGCAACCTTCTTTTGTGTCGGAGAAAATGTAAAGAAACATCCGGATATTTTTGGGAAAGTTGTTCGAAGGGGACATTCTGTGGGCAGTCATACGTACAACCATTTGAACGGATGGGGAAATGATACCAGTACTTATATTTCGAATGTCAGACAAGGGGCTACATTGATAAAAAGTGATTTGTTTCGCCCACCATATGGCAGGATTAGGCCTAATCAGGCGAAAATGATCAGCAGACACTATAAAATAATCATGTGGGATGTATTAAGCGGGGATTTTGACCAGGCTAACACACCGGATACTTGCTACCAGAATGTTGTTGATAATGCTAAATCCGGCTCTGTAATAGTATTTCATGATAGCTTAAAGTCAGAAAAAAATGTTTTAGGAGCCTTACCTAAAGTATTGAATTATTTTACTTCAATGGGTTATAGATTCGAAGCTTTAAGTTCTGAATTATTTCAATCAGCAAAAATGAAAGAAAATCGCTTAAGTCCTATCTTATCTGGCTTTCTATAATAAAGTAGAAAAAGAATTTTAAAGAGATAGAAGTCAATTTTGATTTTTACCTCTTCTTGATAAATGTGCTACAAAGGTTCCTGCCTAGGTTTTATGTCCTGTGTTATGCAAAAAATAAGTTTTTAAAATTAGACTTCGGATCTTGAAGAAAATTAAAATAATTTTTGAAACCACTAAGGAATTAAGGGGCATTAAGGATTTCATTAAGAGCTCGTCAACAAGCCCTGAATGGGCGAAATAATCATGCCCAGATGTAGCCTTCATCATTTCTTTTGATTTAAATTTTGACCTATAAAATGGGGCAATTGTTAAAATAAGATTAATGACCACCTCCGACACTAATGTGAGTCAAAACTCATCAATTAAAAATGGTGACATCCACACCAATATTATTACGCCCTTTCAGGGCTGGCAAAACTTTCACGAATATGAATGGGCTTCACCCATTCCTTTGATATTTCGCCCATTCAGGGCTGAATATTAGCCTTTGTTTTTTAAATCATATACTACCCCGCTAGGATATGAATCTATGTTTTGGTAAAAATAACTTTAAAAACCTAAAATAAAAGATGGTGCTCCACTTTTCAAATTTCTTACAGGAGAAAAATATTGGGGCATTGAGATGACATCATTTACAAACTTGCGCCAGCATTATTGTTGGAAGAGTTATATAGAAGAAATTAAGGGATTTTAAGGATATAAGAGCTTAACTAACCTTAATTCTTTAATGATTACCCTAATCCTTCATTAATCATATTGTAGATACTTCGCTTTTAATATAAAATTGTGAATCTTGAATAATAGGTTTTGGATCGTATTATTTTTCCTATATTTAATATTTAAGAATTATCTAAAGCTTAAATATGACACTCGGAGAGTTTTTAGGAATGATATCAAGTCACCCGGTTCTGGTAACTTATTATTTCACAGCATTGCCTTTAAGCGCAGGTCTGGGCTTGTGGATGAGCAGAGGGCGAGGAGCAGAGATCCCGTGGAAATATTTCTTTTCCTTTCTAATATTTGCAGCCTGTATTCCGGGGATATTTAGTGTAAGCATTTCGGCTTTTCAATTTTTATTTGAGAGGGTAAATATTATGGACACCAATATTTATCTGCAGATAATGCCGGTAATTTCTATGATTTTAACATTGGTGTTAATAAATAAAGCGATTCCCTTCAGACAAATTCCGGGTTTTGAAAAGCTTTCCGGCTTAATAATTGTTATTATAGCTGTATTTACCTTATTGTGGTTTGTTGACAGACTTAGAATTATAAGCATTGTCAGATTACCTCTTGAATTGGTATTATTTGTACTGTTAGCCAGTATTTTTGCTATACTTTTTGTAGTAAAAAAGTTTTTTAAAAGATAAAATTTAAAGATGTCAAAAAATATTTACCATGATGAGGTGGCGATTAAATACCATCTCTATAATAGTTTGTTTCTAACCTTGCCTTTTGATATAATTTATAAGACCGGAACTTTGCTTCCTCTTCTGACAGATTATTGCGAAAAAATGTATCAAAAAGGAGAATCTCCTAAGAGTATAATCAATAATTTTTTTAATGAATATTTTCCTAATACAGACGAATCTCGTCGTATGGAGGTGCTCTTTAATTTTGTGAAATATATTGAGCGCCAGGTGGTTCTCTTTGACTCAGTGGAGGATGCCGCATTCGATAAAATCAACAGCAAAGATGAATCGGGGACTCTTCAGTATTTCTTTAAAAAAGCGCAAAATGTCAAGCGAAGTACGGAGTTAGAAGAAATAAGTAATAATTTTAAGCTCCGCGTAGTCCTCACGGCTCACCCCACCCAATTTTATCCCGGATCAGTCTTAGGAATTATTACAGATTTAGGTAAAGGCATCGAAAAAAATTCGATAACAGATGTACAAAATCTGCTGCTCCAACTTGGAAAAACGCCTTTTATAAGCAAAAATAAGCCGACACCTTTTGATGAAGCGATTAGTTTGATTTGGTTTTTGGAGAATGTTTTTTATCAAGTTATTTCGGACATAATCCTTGATGTGAGAAATAAATCTGAAGATGCCGGGCTGAAATTTGATAATTTTGATATGATTGAAATCGGTTTTTGGCCGGGCGGGGACAGGGATGGCAATCCTTTTGTAACTTCTGAGATGACATTATTGATTGCAGAGCGATTAAGGTCGACCCTTTTCAGATGTTACCACAGAGATCTCCGTAAAATGAGAAGAAAGTTAACTTTCAAAGGAGTTGAGGAACGAATTATCGAAATGGAAAAGCAGATATATAATGCTGCTTTTTTCATGGAAGGAGAACAGTATCTTAGTTCGCAAGAATTATTGAATGATATAAGTGCTTTAATAGAAATATTGCGAGAAGATCATTCTGGAATTTTTGTAGAACTCGTTGAGGAATTTGAGATCAAGGTCAAATGTTTTGGATTTCATTTTGCTACAATGGATATCCGTCAAGATAGCGGCTTGCATACTGAGGTGATAGATTTGATAAATGGTTCTACAGAATCTTCTGTTATTAATTTCGAAGATGAGGATCAATTAAATCAAATATTCAAAGATGGGATTCATAAGGATGTGATCCAATCGATGTACGCCATCAAGGATATACAAAGCAGAAATGGTAAGAAAGGATGTGACAGGTACATCATAAGTCACGCATCGAGCAAAGAACATGTCTTGGATATTTATAAGATTGCAAAGTTGACAGCCTGGAAGGATGAAAAGCACGTCGATCTGGATATAATTCCATTATTTGAAAGTATAGAAGATTTGGAGAATGCGGCGAGGATTCTCGGTGAGCTATTTAGTGACGGAGCGTATCGAAAACATCTTGATTACCGCAGCGGGAAACAAACCATTATGCTCGGTTTTTCTGATGGGACAAAGGATGGTGGCTATTTGACGGCAAACTGGTCCATTTATGAAGCTAAGCGGGCGATGACAGCCAAAGCAGCTGAATTTGATATAAAAATTGTCTTTTTTGACGGTCGGGGAGGACCTCCTGCGCGCGGTGGGGGAAATACACACAAATTTTATGCAAGTTTAGGTCCTGAAATAGAGTCTGAGGAAATTCAATTGACCGTTCAGGGGCAAACTATTTCCTCAAATTTCGGACAACTCCATTCATGCAAATTCAATCTCGAGCAACTCATCACAGCGGGGATGCAAAATGATCTTTTCTCGGGAGAAGAAAATAGATTGTCAAGGGGGCAGACCCAACTTTTATCGAAAATGTCGCATCTGAGTAAAGGGAAATACCTCGACTTGCGAAATGATCCTAACTTTTTGAAATACCTGGACGAGGTGGGGCCTTTAAGGTATTTTAGTGAGACAAATATTGGCAGCCGACCTGCAAAAAGAGATGCTAGCGGCGAATTGACACTTAATAATCTAAGGGCTATTCCTTTCGTTGGTGCCTGGAGTTTGATGAAGCAAAACGTTCCGGGTTGGTATGGCGTGGGTACCGCATTGAAGGAGATGATGAGGGAAGGACAAGCGGAGGAATTGAATGATCTATTTAAAAACAGCATGTTTTTCAGAGCATTGTTGGACAATTCCATGCAATCTTTAAGTAAAACTTTCTTCCCACTGACGGAACACCTTAAAAGTCACGATACTTTTGGTTCTATATGGACATTGATTAAGGAGGAATTTGATTTGACGGTTCAAATGATATTGGAGGTTTCCCAAATGGAATCGCTAATGGAATCAAGTCCACATATAAAGCAGTCGATTGGCTTGCGAGAAAAAATAGTTCTACCTTTATTGACGATACAGCAGTTTGCTTTGCAGGAAATTAATGAAAGCAATGGTTCGAAATATGATGAGGATCAATTAAGAAAAATAGTGATTAGATCTTTATTTGGGATTATAAACGCAACAAGAAATAGTGCATGATGATTGGATTACAGAAATTATTGCAAGATACTTTTGAGTATGCAGAGGGATTCAAAGGGGTTGGCAAAGTAGCTGATTATATCCCGGAACTAGCTAAAGTAAAATCAGAAAGCTATGGCTTATTTGTAGTTTCATTGGGGCGAGGCAGCTTTGGAGTAGGGGATTGTGATCAAAGGTTTTCAATTCAAAGTATAACGAAGGTGTTGAGTTTGACTTTGGCAATGACGAAGATTGGGGATGAAATTTGGGAGAGGATAGATGTCGAGCCTTCCGGAAATTCATTCAATTCTTTGGTTCAATTGGAATATGAGAATGGTATTCCCCGAAATCCCATGATCAATGCCGGGGCGATAGTCATTTGTGATATTCTTATTTCCCATTTTGAAAATCCGATGACAGAGGTTTTGAAATTCACCAACAGTCTGGCAGGCTGCGAGGACATCAATTATAATCCAATCGTAGCCAAATCAGAGCGGAGCATGGGATTTAGGAATTATGCTTTAGCCAATTTTTTAAAATCATTTGGGAATTTGAAGAATGAAGTGGAGGAGGTATTGGATTTGTATTTTCATTTATGTTCTATTGAAATGAGTTGTAAGGAGCTGGCCAATGCCTTTGCCTACGTGATGAATGGAGGTTTTACGCTGAGTGGGGAGGAGATTTTGAGTGAATATTACACTAGAAGACTGAATTCTTTAATGCTTCTATGCGGCTTTTATGATGAGTCCGGGGAATTCGCTTTTAAGGTGGGCATGCCCGGGAAGAGCGGCGTTGGGGGTGGTATTGTGGCCTTCCAGCCCGGCAAGTACAGTGTAGCTGTCTGGGGACCGAGACTAAATGAAAAAGGCAACTCTGTATTGGGATTGAAATCTCTTGAATATTTTGCCGAGAAAACGCTTCTCAGCGGTTATTTTAGATAAGCATAAAAGCAAAGAAGGACATTATGAAACCATAACATCCTTCTTTGTTTTTACTCTAAGTTTTTAGGATTCTATCTTTTGATAGAAATTTCATAGTTGTCCTGGTCTCCTAAAGTGGTAATATTCACTTCTGTGATAGTGAAGAGATAATAATTTTCTCCTTTTCGTGCAACGAAAGTATCACCTATTTGGATTTTTTCATTTGTTCCGCCGGATCCTACTTCAGTACCTTCCCCATATAAATCAATTATCTGAGAAGAAAACTGTACTCCATCGTAATCAACAGCAGCTGATAGTTTTCTTAATGAAACACCGTTATTGATAACAGGTGCTATCTTTTGTGCCCATGAACCTGCAATAGGGTTATTGTCATTACCCATATCTTTAATATGAGCTGAACTGCTGTCGTCTCCTGTGCTATTTCCCGTTTGTAAGTTCAATCCGCCCACGTTGTCGGAATCTTCTGAATTAAACAATATGGCACCGGTGATCTCAGAAAGATCCGGATCTGATACAGTGTACTCAAAACTGTATTCGGCTGTTTTCGGAGGAGTAGCTCCATCCTGAATAATTACAGTAATATCATAAGTCCCTGGGATGGAATTTGCTGTAAAAGTAATTTCTTTTGTAAATAGTTCTTCCTCATCATTAAAAAGCAATAAAGGGTTCTCCTCCTCTTCACCTTCGAAAAGCAATCTATCACTGTCAACTAAATCACCATTTTCTTCCACACGAATTCTATTCATATTTGCAGTCCCATGCTCACCTCTGAAAGTCATAGTAAAGGTTTCTTCAGGCAACATCGATCTATCTTCGTTTTCCTCACCTGAGATTAAAGTGATCACGGGAGCTGTTCCTGTATCCGGACTATCATCATCTTTATTACAAGATGTAATCAATACTGTAGTAAATAATACTAAACTTAATAATTTCAAAAAAGTAGTTTTCATAGTTGTCATTTTTTATTCTTAGACTTAACGTTGAATTGTCAATTTGCGTTTGATAAATTAACTTTAAAGCACTTTATTAACAAAAAATGTAAAATTATTATAATGTGTAAAATATTTAAAAATCAATATTATAGGTATAAAAAATTATTTTCCGGGAGCATTTTCAAAAAATCATTAAAACCTATTACTTTTCGACAGAAATTATAAAGTCTAAGGAGTTAAAAAAAATAATTCTGTTAGAACAATAAAATCAATATTTTAATTTCGCAAAATAAAAAGAGGGTATTTTGATGACCAAAATACCCTCTAAATTAAATTCTAAATAAGAATTTATTGTTTCTTAATGTCTAATTCATAATTATCCGTATTATCATTCCCAGATGTAATTGTTACATTTCGAATAATAAATATCCAATAATCATCGCCTTGCTTAGCTATAAAAGTATCACCTACAACATTCTTCTCAGCTGTTCCTTCGGATCCAACTTCAGTTCCTCCATTATAAAGGTCTTCAAGTTGATTAGAATATTGTACATCATCATAATTTACTTCATCAGATAAGTATCTAAGTGAAACCTGATTACCTGTAATTGGAACGATTTTTTGAATCCAAATAGTACTAGTATTGTCATCCTCATTTCCTCTGTCTCTAATATGAGCTGTTGGATCCGATGATCCTGTGCCTTCTCCCGTATCTAGGTTTAAGCCACCAGTACCTGAAGGACCTGCTTGATTAAATAATACTCCAGTTAATTCCTCCAAATTCGGCTCAGCAACAATATACTCTATAGTATATGTTTCGCTTCTTGGAGTAGGTGAATTACTATCAGTAACTATGAAATCGATGTCATATGTTCCCGGAGTAGTATTCGTAACGATACTCACCTTAAGAGTAAATCCAGTCTCATCATCACCAAAAAGTAATGCCGGATTTGCACTAGGAATAGTATCATTGAACTCAATTCTCCCACTGTTCTCCGCAATTGCGTTTCCGTTTTCATTCACCTGAACACTGTTCATATCTGAAGTTCCTCTTGCCACCATGAATGTGAAAGAAATCTCTTCGTTAGGTGAAAAAGTGGATCCTACGTTGCCTTCACCGTCTGTAAGGGTAATTGTAGGTCCTGTTCCTGTGATCGGTTCCTCCTCTTCTCCACATGAAGTTAAAAGGAATGAACTCACTAATAATAGACTAAATAGTTTTAAAAAAGTACTTTTCATAATTTGGTAGTTTTAATGTATTAATAATACGTCGAAAACCATCGACGCGTTGGTTTATAAACTTCTTAATTTAGGAATTTTCCATCCTGGTATATTATTTTTCCGTCCGCAAGTATCTGCGAATCACTTTTCATGTCTGTTATCATATCTAAATGAATAGATGAATTATTCTTCCCTCCCGCCTGTAAATAGGATTGCCCAATCGCCAAATGCACAGTACCTCCTATTTTTTCATCGAAAAGTATATTCCTCGTGAAATTTTGAATATTATAATTAGTTCCAATGGCAGCCTCTCCAAAATAGCGCGATCCCGGAATGGAAAAAATACTATCCAGCATTGCCTGATCTCCGTTGCATTCATATGAAACTATATATCCATCCTTCACTTCCAATTTAATATTCTCCAATAGTTCACCCTTATAAAGTAAAGGAAGCGTGAACGTTACAGTCCCATTCACTGAATCTTCCACGGGAGACGTGTAAATCTCTCCTGAGGGCATATTATTTCTCCCATCGCTGTTAATCCATTTCCTGCCCTCGGTCGAAAAAGTCAAATCTATATTTGATCCCTGATATTTAATATCTGTTGACTGATTAAGAATGTCTACAGCTTTTTGCTGTGATTGCCTTACTTCCAGCCACCGCTTTTGAGGTTCAGGATCATGTAAATAGCAAGCGGAATATACAAATTCTTCATATTCTTCCAATGACATCCCCGCCTCCTGAGCTGCCGCCATTGTTGGATATTGACACAGGGTTCTCTTCAGCGTCCCATTCCCGATTCTTTCAAAATATTTTGCATTAATTGGCTTTAAAGCCTCTTGACGCAATTGATTGAATTCACTGTTACTTTGATGCTTTTCTCTCAAACTGAATGGTGCTCGAATATGAAGAAAGGCATCATATGTTTCCATAGCCAATTGATGCAGTGGACTGATATGCGAAATCTGCCCGCCCTTAGCATGCATACTATGCAATCGGCTTTGCTCTCTAAATTCAAATTCAACATCAACATGAGCACCTCTGATTAATGCCTCCCTATAAACTTCCCTCACCAGTGGCTCCGCTAAAGTAGTCGTTTTAATGAACAACTTATCATTCGGTTTTAATTCAAGACAATAGTCCGCCAAAAGCTCAGCATATTTATTTAGAATACTCATAAATCTTTAATTACCAGGATTTCACTTGATATGGATATCGTTTCTCATACATCTCTTCAACTAATTTCTTCATCCTGTCTTTTAGGTGTTCAACATTTTCTTTCGTATGAGCGGAGATAATGATGGTCTCCGTATCATAGTCGTTTTTAGTATTTTCCAATAAATCAACCTCTATTTCTTCTTTTATTTCTTCCGATAAAAACTCATCATAATTCTCACTTCTGTACAAATCTATTTTATTCAAAACTAATAAAGTGGGTTTTTCTTCAACGCCCAACTCTAATAAAGTTTTATTGACAGTATCAATATGATCTCGATATTGCGGATGAGCAACATCAACCACGTGAATCAAAATATCACTTTCCCTGACCTCATCCAGTGTCGATTTAAAGCTTTCAACAAGATGGTGGGGCAATTTTCTGATAAAACCTACCGTATCGGAAAGTAAAAATGGCATTTGACCGAAAACCACCTTTCTAACAGTTGTATCCAAGGTAGCAAAGAGCTTATTTTCTGCAAAAACCTCCGATTTGGAAATGATATTCATTAAAGTTGACTTGCCGACATTGGTATATCCCACCAAGGAAACTCTTACCATTTCGCCTCTATTTTTCCTTTGCGTGATACTTTGCTGATCAATTTTCTCCAATTTGCCTTTTAAAAGGGCGATTTTGTCTCGAATTATCCGTCTATCTGTCTCAATCTCCTTCTCCCCGGGTCCTCTCATACCGATACCACCCTTTTGGCGCTCCAAGTGTGTCCAAAGTCCTCTCAATCGGGGCAACATATACTGCATTTGCGCCAGCTCAACCTGTGTTTTAGCTTGTGCAGTCTGCGCTCGAGCTGCAAAAATATCCAGTATCAAGGAAGATCTGTCGATGATTTTACGTTTAAACTCCTTTTCGAGAGCGTTGACTTGTTTGCCTGTCAAATCATCATCGAAGAGAATAAAATCAATATCATGATTTTCGACATATTCTAAAATTTCTGCCACCTTGCCTGTTCCGACGAAAAACCTGCTATTAGGCTTCTGTAGTCGTTGGGTAAATCTTCTGACGGTAGTTGCACCGGCTGTCGCAGCCAGAAATTCCAATTCATCCAGATATTCGTTCAATTTGCTTTCTGTCTGATCACCATGAATCAAACCTACTGTTACCGCTGTCTCCCCTGTATTGCTAACTCCTATGTTGTTGTCTCCTCCTAAATTCCAATCGTGGGCCATAGAAAAAATTAAAATTGTTTTAATAGCCGAAGTATCTTTATCTAGATACTGAACCTATAACTATCCTTAATGATATTATTCATGCAGATGTTTAATTGATATTATCTTTTCTTTAATTTTTTAGAAAAATATTATGATGATCGTAGAGATAGGTCAACTAAAATTATGATGTCCGGAGAATAATTCTAGTATTGGATTCTTTTATTTTCTCAGTATCCAATCAGTTGGATTCAATAAACTCTTGTTTTTCCAAATCTCAAAATGGATTTCAAAATCACCTGAAGATTCATTTCGAGCACATATACCTATTTTTTGGTGTCTGGCCACAGTTTGTCCGGGGCTAACACTAACGTCGTCCAGATTGGAGTATACGGTATAATACTGACCATGTTTTATTAAAACCATATTACGATAACCTGAAATGAATTTCACAGCTATAACTTCACCATCGAAAATGGAGAATACCGGTGAATTTTCCTCCGTTCTTATATCAATCCCATTGCTATTAACTACCAAGCCGGGAAGGGTAGGGTGGGGCTGATTACCGAATCTTTTATTGATCAATCCTTTACTGACAGGCCATGGCAGCTTGCCTTTGTTAGCTTCGAAATTTTGTGATAATGCCTTGCTTTTAGGGGTCTCGGGGATTTCATCTTTTTTCTTAGGAACAACAGTTGTCGGCTTTTTCCCGGCTGCAATTTCCTTATCTCGCGCCGCTTTAGCTTCTGCCTCTTTTCGTTTTCTCTCGCGTTCGATCTCTGCTTTAATAATGGCTTCGATCTCGGAATTAAGTTTAGCCTGAGATCTTTTCTGGTTGTCAAGATCTTTTTTCAACTGTTTCTCATTATTATTTAAATCAGCCAAAACTTGATCAAGTTCCTTCAGCTCTGTTTCGATTAATCTATTTTGCTCTATTTCCTGATTTAAAATACGTTGTTTTTCTTCCTGAGCTTTTTTCAACTTATTGCGCTCCTGCTCCAGCGCAGCCCTCTCTTCCTGAAGTCTCTCAGCTTCTTTCTGTTGATATTCTTTAAACTGACGAAGATATCGCCAACGCGCAAATGCCTGATTCAGGTTGTCGCTGCTCCAGATAAATGACCAGTTGTTGCCTAAAAGTTTAAGTTTGTAGCTTTGTCTAAGAATTTTACCATAATCTTCTTCCATTTTTTTGATAGTAGCCTGTCGCAATTCTATCTCCTTTTCAAATTCTTGGATTTCCTTATTTATTCCTGAGACTTCAGACTGAATAGTACGGGTCAATTCCTGACGTTTTGAATACCTTTCTTTCAGTTGAGAATATAAATTTAGTGAGGAGGTTTTGTTCTTCTTGGTCTCTTCGATCAATTTCGTTGTGAAGGTAATTTCACTAAGGAGTTTGACACGTTTCTTTTCTAATTCCGATTTCTTATCTGCCTGTCCATAAGCAATACCTGCAAACCCTAATAAAAATAGAACACATATTAATTTATATGCTGCTCCTGCTGTAACCTTTTGGAATTTCAAATCCTGTTGAAAATTGAGCATTAGGCTTGAT
>CALCSX010000327.1 GCA_937894165.1 uncultured Saprospiraceae bacterium
GTTGTAGACATCAAAAAGTTCGTGATCGCTGGGTGGTTCAGCAACTAACATTGTCTCTTCATCCAGTAGTTTTAGAAAGCAATCAATATGTTGAATTCCGTGCTTTTCAAAATTAGAGATGATATGATAGTTTTTAAAGCCCATCATGGAATCATTAAGATGGAAAAAGCTATCACTATCAATACCGTGATATTTATTTTCAGCAATGAGGGCACATGTAGATAAAGCCGTTCCCAAGCCGTCGGTCATCACATTACCACCGGTATTGTTAAAGGGTAAGTCAAGCAATGGATAGGAAAGTTGATTGGCGATTGCGATGCTTGCATCATCTTCAATTTGAGTGAGTGCTATCTTATTATTCTCGTCATAAAAAAGGAACATTAGGGAATCATTGCAAGGCATATCTGTGGCCGGTGTGGAGTAAAGATATTTCCCATCCGCTAAATAATAGTCCCCTGACGAGGTAAAAACCGCGCTAGGACCCCAGTCTCTCGTCCACCAGGCATCCACATCTTGTTCTGCGAAGATAAATGTTACATTTTTGAGATCAACATTCCATTTTGTATACCAATCTTCCGCTTCTTTTTGCGAATTTTCATCTTCAACTAGTGTATATAAATGATTTTCCTTAGCGAGTTCAATTACTAATTTATGGGGAATAGCGATCGGCCAGACAATCATCACGCCCAAAGCCGGCTCCCACTCGGCGGCAGTTCGGTTGTTACTTCCTTGAGTGTAGTAATTGTCTTCTGAGTATTCTATAACATTATCAGAATAAGAAGAACAAGAACTTAGCAATATTATAATAACAAAAAAGTAGTGTGAAAATAATAATTTCATAAATATGACTTTAAGACTCAAAATGACATTAAGTTAATTTAAAGACTATTGGTTGAGTGAATCTAATCCTTACAGGTTTACCATCTTTAAACCCCGGATAGAATCTTTCCAATGATAAAATCACTCTAATAGCTTCTTTATCAATATCAGGTGATACACTTTGTATAATTTTAGTTTCTACAATTCGTCCATCAGACCCTACTATATACTCAACTATAACTTTCCCTTCAATTTCATTCAGTCTTGCATTTTTCGGATATTTTATTGTCTTAGAAATGTGATTTAAAATTCCATTTATTCCATTAGGATACATGGCTGATACATCAGGTCTTAATTTTTCATCTACAAGGGGGAGTATTATCTCCTGATAGTTTTTTCGTTCAAGGTGACTTGTTGAAATTAATTTTGAAGTATTGCAAGCCACAAAAGATATTAGGATGACGGTTAATAAACAAATGTATTTCATTCTGTTAAATTTTTTCCAGAATAAATATACTCTTTATCTGTTTATGTCTTAAAAATTCATAATTAGTTTTAGAAATATAGTTGCGATTTTAATTACTCAGATGCTACGAATGGAGCTTTTTTGATCCAGATATTTGAATTAACTTGATCTACCATAAAACTACCCAAATCTCCCAAATGAATCGTTGTGCCAGGCATTTGTTTATCATCAGCAAGAACATTGCCCGTACCTTGATTTTTTGAAATCATGGCTGCACGTACGAAAGTCCAGTCAATATTTTTGTTCTCTAAAATACGAGGAAGAAAAGCCTCCTGACCTTGCTTCATTTGCTTAAAAGCTAGACTCACGAAAAGTTTCATTATTTTCCTCTTTAAATTAAGCTTTTCCCCGGGTAAATTCATTACAGCCCCTGAAATATTGATCAGTCTTGTGATGCCATGGGCATCCATTTTATCAGAAAGTATGGTAGCTATCTTTTCAAATTTCTTAAATTGATCCGGCTCTTTAACGCCTCCGGCAGCATTAATCACTACAGAACTTCCTTGAAGAGCTTTATTGACAGCGGAACTGTCTAATAAATCCCCTTTGATAACTGTGACTTTATCCCTGAACTCCCCTAATTTATCCGGTGATCTCACTAAAACTTTAATTTGATATCCTTTAGCTAAAGCCTTTTCTAAAGTAGCTTTCCCAACTTGACCTGTGGCTCCTAATATTGTTACTTGCATAGTAGGGTGGTTTAAAGGTGATGCTTACAAATATAGTTTATTTTTTCGAAAAATGAGCTCTTAAGCTATTGATTATTATCGGGTTATTTAATAATTTGTCTGTATTTTTTAAAAAATATATCAACTTAGCGCAACGATTATACTTGTAACAAATTGAATACCTGCCACAGGAGCCCATATCCTTTCAATTTTGCTTGGTGTAATTGAATTCATAATCGTTCCAAGTCCCATAAAAATTACTA
>CALCSX010000328.1 GCA_937894165.1 uncultured Saprospiraceae bacterium
TGTTGATGCTGTCTTTTGGGGATTATTTGGAATTTTGGTAGCATTGAATGCTGTATGGGAGACAAGAAAAACTAAAACTAAAATTGACAAAAGAAGTTGGAATTATGCTCGGACTATGTCAATGCAGATTATAGGAATGTTTCTTTTTATGTGTGTTTTATGGTCAATTTGGTCATCAATATCGATGTCAGAATGGTTGAGCGTTACAAAATTCGCACTTGTTCCGGACTTTAGTTTCTATCTAAGTTTTGTGGGGGGGATTTTATTACTTTGGGTGTTGGGAACAATATTATATCGACAGTTTGAAATTAAACAATATGGCAATATTATGGATCCTGATCCGCAGTCTAAAATTGCAACATTTTGGTCAGTGAGTATGATAGGCGTCCTACTCTTAATGCAATTTGGACCGGTGAACCGAACAATTGAAAGTATTGCAGGGGTTGAATTGGAAGGTTTGTTAACTCAGAAATTAAATTCTGCGGATGAAAATTTATTGGTAGAAGGATATTATGAAGAGATTTTGATTGGAAATGAGCTAACCAGCCCAATTTCTGATATGGTCGAAAGAGGAGAAGGTGGACGTTTTAGAAGTTCCGAGGGAGCAATATTGGTTGATGATATTCGGATAGTCGTCGGCAAACCAAACACACAATTTGAATTCAAAGAAAAGACGTACACTACTAATAGTTTGGGAATCAGAGATAAAGAATATGCTCCAACACCGACAGCAAATACTGTTCGTAGTGCAGTATTGGGAGGATCCTATGTCAATGGTTCGGGAGTTGCAGATGAGGAGGTGTTTGATCAAATATTGGAATCCAAATTGAATGGGAATAATACAAATATAAATTATGAAATTATAAATTTTGGTAATCCGGGATTTGATTTGATCCAATGTATTTATGATTTTGAGATTAAGAATGCTAAGGACTTAGATTTGGACAATGTGATTTATATTTCACATGGAATAGATATTTACAAGAATATCAGAACCTTAGTAAATATATACACCTCTGAAATTGAAATACCATATGATTATCTCAATGATATCATTGAAAGAAGTGGTGTGAATAGAGCCATGCTGCCTTCTGAGATTTTCCGTGAATTAGAACCTTATGGAACAGAGTTGGTTTTCAAAAGCTACCAATATTTATATGAATTATGTAAATCAAACAATATCCAACCAATTTGGGTGTATTGGCCAACGACAGCAAAGCATCCTTATGTAAATGATTTTCCGGAGGATGTTGAAAAGATAGTTAGGGAGTTGAATTATACAGTGATTGGGCTTGATGGAGTTTATGACAACATTCCACCAAGACAATTATTTGTTTCACCGGTGGACAGGCATCCTAACAAATTGGGACATTCACTTATAGCTGACACATTATTTAATATAATATCGGAAAATCCTGATTTGTTAAAGATGAAAACAGAAAATTAATTTATTAATTTCTCCAACTCTTGCAATAATTTATTTCCGAAATTTTTCCAACAGAATAATCCTGTATGGGCTTGAAGCTGATCAACGATATCTTTTCGTTCGTGAGGTGTTAGTTCTGCGACTTTGTGAAGAATAGTGAGTAAATCATTTTTACTTTCATTTTCAAAATAGAATGCATGCTTACCGCCTACTTCCATTAAACTGGAATTAGCTGAGGTCACCGGAATTGTCCCCCAGCGAATAGCTTCTAAAATAGGAAGTCCGAAGCCTTCATATTTGCTGGGATAAACCATTGCCTGAGATTTTCTATACAAAGTAGGAAGATGATTGTCAGGAACAAAGCCTGTCAAAATTATATCCTTTTTATAAGGATTTTGTGCGAGCGCATCGTAAAATGATTTAGATTTCCATCCTTTACCGCCGGTAATTACCCATTGATAAGGAGCTGGATTTTCCTTTCTAAAGCTGGAAAAGACTTCTAAAAGCAGGTGATGATTTTTACGAGGTTCAATCGTCCCCACCGTTAAAAAGAAAGGTGATTTGATCCCATAAACCTTAAAAATATCAATTTCTTCGGATTGAATATTGACAGACATTCCGGGATAGATCATAACAGTTTTTTCTGCCAAAGAAGGGTAGGTTTTTGCAATATCTTTTTGAGTATTTCGTGAGTTTGCTAAAATCAGATCTGTTCTTTTTAAAATTCCTTTTAGAAAAATTCGCTGCAAAATATGACTATGCCAACGATGCAGTTCAGGAAATAATATTGGTGTCAGATCGTGAATGACTGTTACTCTTTTGATATTTTTGGGCAAATTGAAGGGGCCGAAATGGGCGGGTTCAATTACAACATCGACTTTTTCACGTATTAATATTCTGGGAATAGTAAAAAACAATCTCATGCTGGCTGCTCCGGGCGGGCTTCTACGAGCAGGGACAATAATTTGTTTTACACCTTTTAATTTCGGATTGTATTTTTGACGGATCAAAAGGATCTCATGATTGGTATTATTTTCTATTAATGAGGCGATCATTTCTCGGGTATAAACATGAACACCCGCGTTTTGATTATCCAGGGGATCAGCAAGAATCGCTACTTTCATTTGCTGATTTTTAGATAAAGTGAAAGTGTTTCAAAAATAGTTTTTCTCCAACTGAAGGTCATCGCATGGTCAAAACAAGCTTGGGCAATTTTGTTTCTATAAGCCTCATTTTGACTTAATTTATGCATGGCTTCGGCAATTGCTTCAATATTATCAGGTTCGACTACAATGCCGTGATTGCCGATCACCTCTGTAAGAGAACTTTTGCCACTGTGGACTACAGCAGTTTTACAGCATGCAGCTTCCAGGGGCGGCAAACCAAATCCTTCATAATAAGAAAGATAAAAGAAAGCCAAGGCTTCTGAATACAAAACATGCAGATCCCGATCCTCTATAAATCCTGTAAAAATAACATCAGATTTAGAATGGGGAACAGAAGAAAGAATTTCTTCATATTTCCAACCTTTCTCTCCCGCTATTACCAATTTCATCGGACTATCCGGATGTTTCACCTTAAAAAAGTTAAAGGATTTTACGGTATTCAATAGATTTTTTCGCGGTTCCAGTGTGGAGAGGCAAAGAAAATATGGTTCTTTCCCAATTTTATATTTGTTTCTGACCAATTTAGCAAGGGACGGATTGAAATTTTGATAAAAAAGATCGACGTCGGCTGCCTCAAGGATTGTACTTATAGAATTTTGCTGCACATCATATTGTTTTATTAGATCAACCCTTGTATTGGAGGAAATCGCAATATAATGGTTTGCATTTTCGAAACAGAATTTCAATCCCTCTTCAGTGAGGGCGATATTTTCTTTGGTGTGAAATTCCGGGAAGATACGATGTGTGATATCATGTATGGTTACCAGTAATTTGCCTTTTAATTTTCTAATGGCTTCATAATTCTGCGGGAGGGGCAAGTGAATAAGATCGTAGCCGCCGGGGGTGCTCTCGTATTTATTGACCAATTTATTTTCTTCCTTTTGATAGACTTGGGCTCTTAATTTTCTAAGGTGAAAGCGGATGTCACTATTACGGTAAAAGCCGGCAATAGGGTTATAAATAGACGTGGGCAAAGTAGATTTTACTAGTGATTTAAAGCCCAGCAATACTTTTTCGTAAGCTTTTAAATCAGTTACCTCTGATTTTATATGGTCAAGAAATTCCCTGACAGAGAGAATTCGGTTATTGATCAGTAGATCGAACTTGAATTCCGGGGAACCGAGTCTCTCGATTTCATCAAAACCTTTAAGTAGTTGAATTAAGTAGCGCTTTATCCCGTCATTTTTAGAAACTTGCAATTTGTTTCCTTCGATGAGGATAGAAATTCTTGATTTAGACACTGAGGGAAGGTTAATA
The DNA here is from genome assembly GCA_937894165.1 of uncultured Saprospiraceae bacterium. GTDB lineage: Bacteria > Bacteroidota > Bacteroidia > Chitinophagales > Saprospiraceae > CALCSX01. The sequence goes on from CALCSX010000328.1 coordinate 3,850, forward strand.
TTAAGACCAAGTTTTTGAATGGCTTTAAAGTCGAGCAGAACATTCTGTTTGATCGGAGAAAATTCACCCTCATAGCCTAGCCGATCCATCACAGCGCCATGTCTTTGACTAAATAATTCCAGCAATTCGGGTGTGAATTCCTCCTTCCATGAGCCGGCCTTGCCTTTTCGAAAGAATTTTTTGCTAAAGTCTTCTGAAGAGATTTGGATGGTTTTCGAGGTGGTCTGACCCCCATATTTTGGTTTGCCGAACTTCATTGATTTGAAATCAGGTAAATTAACCCAATTTGCCGGAGGCATATCTACCACCTGCTCGACCCTGGCCAACACTGCTTGTGGATCTTTGATAAGATCTTCATATTTTATAATAATATCCGCTCGTTCGATCCATTCATTCACATTTCTTGACCAACCTCCGAAAAAACTTCCTTCAGCAGCGATGATAGCATCTTTGAGATTTTCTGCAAAATCAGAACCCGGCTGCACAATATCACTTCTATGATGGGCGATTGATACCATTGCGTCACGGCCGTCTCTTACAAGATAGATTGCAGGGATTTTCCCATCTGTTGGTTTCAGATCAGAAGGTAATAAATGAGTTTTAACAAAATCAAATTTGTCATAATCCGCATCTATTGGGTAGGTGGATTCTTTATGCCAGGTGCTCGACTCAATTCCATAAACATAATAAAGTATGTTTCTGAAGTAGGTATTGCCTGAGCGGGGGAAAGAAGCTATCCAACATTTCATAATTAGGGTCTACTTTTAGAGATTTCTTTAGCTTTTTGATATAAATCAATATCAGCGGCATTGAATTTTGTCAATAGGTCGTATTCATCTCGAGGAATTGATTTTTTCTCTACTAAACTGTCAATATTTTTATTGACAAGCGGAATAGAACTTATATTTCGTTGGATAGATTTAAAAAAGTTAGTAACATCAACTTCAAAACTTTCCATAAATCCAATAAAATAAAGCTTCTCAAGTGGAATTCCCTTCAAAAACTTAGTCATCCGGTTCTGAGAGTCAGGAAGTGCAGCATATTGCAATAATGTTTCTTTTGCTCTAGAAAATTGATGTTCAGGAACTTTTCCTTTCGATACTCTGGAAACGAAATAATTATAATTCGAGACGACCCTATCTATTGGCTCTCTAAGAAAAGTAATGATTTTTACTTTCGGATTTAAACTTATAATAGGTGCCACTTCTTCATAAGTAAAGTGACCATGAAGAACTTTAGTGCGTTCTGAAATAGCATTTTTTAATAGTTGGGATGGCTGAATGGAGGGGTTTTCTTTAAATAGGTTTCTTTTTATGGTGCAAATTTCAGTCGAATCATAAAATTCTTGAAACAATTGCATGATACTGCTTCCGCCGGTTTTAGGAATATGGATGTAGATAATTTCCAGCATTTTTACAGATTTAAGCCTCTACTACGCACCACTTCGGAATATATAGCTACATCATCACTATTTAGATATTTTATTTCTTCCAATATTTCCAATGACAATTTTGGCCTTTCAGTCGGAGTTTTATTTTGATGAATGGACACCGGAATAGATTTCCAATTTAATACTTTAGCTATTTCTATAAGGTCGTCATCAAAATTTTCTTGAATTCCGATAAAATCAAAATCCTCCGGTGTGGCACCTTGTAAAAATTTTGATTGCCTGTTCCTGTTCACTTCATCCCGAGCGTACTCCATTAGGCTACGCTGCATTTTGCTTAGAATGTTGAGGTTTTTCTGTTCTTCGTTTAAAATTTCTACCAAACGCGATTCCAGATAATAGTAATTCGAAATTACTCTTTTAACAGGATCTCGTAGCCAAGTTATGATTTTAACCTCTTCGGGGATACTAAATCTTTTTTGGATATTTTCAAAAAAGTAATGTCCGTGAAGAACCCGAGCATTAGGGATTTCAGTCGCTTCGTAAAGCTCCTCATTTAATCTTGTAATAAATTTATTATTGATATCCAACCGCACTACGGCATCTTCTCCATATACAGATTTGAGAATATTTCGAAACGAGGTTCCGGCAGTCTTAGGGATATGCAGAGAAAGCAATTCCAAATTATAGTTGTTCTCTTTTTTCTTTTTAAAGAATAGCATAATTGATTAACTTAAGAATTCTCTAGTCGATAATTTGGCACAATTCTCAATATAGTATTCCATTCCGTCCTCTACATCATAACTTTCATACACAAATTCTCCATGTTGAAGAACCATAACTTTATTGGCAAGTGCCATGACCCGCTTGATATTGTGAGTGATAAAAAGTATTCCACAATTTGGGGATATACTTTTCAGATTTTGAAAACATTTCAATCTGAAAGCCGCATCACCCACAGCTAGACCTTCATCAATAATAAGGATGTCGGGTTCTGTACCAACTGCAATAGCATAACCCAACCTTGCCCTCATGCCAGCTGAATAGGTGCCGAGTGGAGAATCAATAAAATCCTCCAATTCTGCAAATTCGATAATCCAGTCCATTTTGGACTTTATCTGCTTACGGGTCATGCCGAACATTCCCCCTTTAATAAAAATATTTTCGCGACCGGTAAAATGAGGGTGCATTCCCGATTTTACCGCAAAAATGCTCGAAATACGACCATTTATGGTGATTTTGCCATTATCGATAGGATAAATCCCACTAACGAGTCGCATGAGAGTCGTTTTGCCGGAGCCATTATTGCCTTTCAAGGCAATGCGCTCTCCGCTGCGGATTTGCAGGCTAAATGGATTTTTCCAAAGCACATGTTGGTCGTAGGCTACTTGGATCGCTTTAGCTTCAAATAAAATCTT
>CALCSX010000329.1 GCA_937894165.1 uncultured Saprospiraceae bacterium
GGTTTATTAATCATTTCCCCAACGAAATGACGAAATATCAAACCCTGCTAAATCCAAAACTCTATCGACTACAGTAAGAGCCACTTCTTCGATAGTCTGCGGCTTGCTGTAGAAAGATGGGGTTGCCGGGCAAATGATGCCGCCCGCTTCAGTTATTATTTTCATATTATTGATATGAATAAGATTGTATGGAGCTTCCCTGACAACAAGTACTAATCTTCGTCTTTCCTTCAAAATGACGTCCGCCGAGCGAGTCATTAAATCTGATGAAACTCCGGTAGCTATCCGCCCCAATAGCCCCATAGAACAAGGAACTACGATCATCGTATTATATTTGGCGGAGCCACTGGCGAAGGGTGCATAGAAGTTATTATTCTCATAAACTTTGAATCCATAATCTTCTATAGAATTTTGCGATCCCAACTCCTCCTCGCGATTGATGAGAGAATTTTTTGAATAAACAATTCCTACATCCTCATATTGATCTTGAAGATGCATAAGTTTCTTCAGCAAAAGATCAGCATAAATAGCCCCACTTGCCCCTCCTATTCCTACTATAAGCTTGTTTCGTTTCATGGGATTATTTTCATCAATTTCATTGGATAAATCACTAAACCAAATATTATCTGTATGGTTTAGCTTCGGCAAAATTAAGATAAAAAAAAGGGAAGTATCCAACCTCCCTTTCTTTAAATTGTCTTAAAACTATTTAAGTTTGGACAAATTTGGTGAATTTACCGCTTGATTGTATCTTTCTGACACAGCCGCCCAATCAATCACATTCCATATTTTGCTCAAATAGTCCCCTCTTTTATTTTGATACTTAAGGTAATAAGCATGTTCCCAAACATCAATACCCAGAATTGGAATACCTCGACTTTCTGCCACGTCCATAAGCGGATTATCCTGATTGGGGGTAGAGGTCACTTTTAATTTCTTGTCAGATGTCACGATTAACCATGTCCATCCTGATCCAAATCTATCAGCACCGGAATTATTCATTTCTTCCTTCAACTTATCTAGGCCACCAAAATGTTGGTCAATTGCCTCCTTCAAAGCTCCTTCCGGGCCTTTTGTAGGATTAGGAGAGAGAATATCCCAATATAACTGATGATTATAGTGACCTCCTCCGTTGTTTCTCAATGCCGGATTCGAATCACCTACATTCATTAATATATCTTCGATACTTCTATCTTTTTGATCACTTTTTTCTAAAGCTGCATTTAATTTATCAACGTAACCTTGGTGATGTTTAGAATAATGAATTTCCATTGTCTTGGCATCAATATGAGGCTCTAATGCATCAAATTCATACTCCAATTCAGGCAAAGAATAAGTCTGAGCTGTTGTTCCACATGAGAAGAACAATAAAGTGACTATTGGTAAAAAAAGAAAGTTTAATAGTTTCATAGTTAGTTTTTTTGTGAAGAAATATAGAGCTAGATTACCCTAACTGAACCAAAAATCAAGTTAGATAGTTTTCTGACTTTATAAAACTTTATAAATTAATTTATAGAACTTAGGCTGTTTTGATATGTAAGAAAATCAGCCACAGCGAAAATGCTTCCTCCAATTACAATAATATCTTCTGCACCTGCACTTTGAAAGGCTGTATTATATGCTGTTGAAATTTCATCATAAAATACGTAATTAAAGTTATTATTACCGAATTCTTCTGCTAAAACATCAACTTTTTTGCCTCGCGGAATAGAAAGATTACTCAAATAGTATTTTGCTTCCGTCGGAAGGTGGGGAAATATTAAACTTAAATCCTTATCAGCTACTGTTCCAAAAACAAAATGTATTTTTTCGAATTTCTTCTTTTGCAATTGTTTAGCAAGTTCCTTGAAGCCGGCTTCGTTATGGGCGGATTCACAAACTACAAGAGGTGAAGTTTGAATGACTTGCCACCTCCCCATAAAAGCGGTATTCTTGCTGATATTTTTTAGACCGGCTTTAATTTTTAATAGATCCAATTTAAAACCATTCGTTCCGCTTTCCAACATATCCAATGTGTGGAGTGAGGTTGCAAAATTCTTACACTGATAGGAACCCATGGCATTTAATTCGATGGATTCAAACAGTACCTCTCCATTTTTACTCACCTTATAAATACTATTTCCGGAATTCCAATCTTCATTATCCTCCAAATCACAATCATAGATATCACTTGCAAATGTTAAAGAGGATTGTCTGTTGGCGGCTTTATCGATAAATACCTGTTCGGTTTCCGGACATCTTTCTCCAATAATCGACGGAACTCTCCTTTTAATAATTCCGGATTTTTCAAAAGCTATTTCCTGAAGGCTATTGCCAAGAAATTGCATATGATCGTTGCTAACATTCGTTATCACAGTGAGAAGCGGATGAATAACATTGGTGGAGTCAAGCCGCCCTCCCATGCCGACCTCAACGATGGCAATGTCAACCTTTTCCATGGCGAACCAAGTAAACGCCATGCCTACAGTCATTTCAAAAAAAGTAAGTTTAAGATCTTCAAGGGTATCTTTATATTCTTCTACAAAATCAACAACGAAATCTTTATCAACTAATTTGCCATTAATTTTCATTCTCTCTCTAAAGTCTACATAGTGAGGAGAGCAGTAAATTCCAACTTTTAAGCCATGTTCTTGAAGCACAGATGCAACGAAATGAGTTACCGAACCCTTCCCGTTTGTGCCTCCAATGTGAACTGAACGAAATCTGTTCTGCGGGTTTCCTAATGCATCACACATTCGGATCGTATTCATCAAATCCTTGTTGTAAGCCGGCGCACCCAATCTTTGAAACATTGGAAGTTTATTGTATAAATATTCTAGTGTTTCATCATAAGTCATCCTTCAATCTTTTTTATCTAACAAATTCGCTTACTTTAAGTTGTAGAATCAACCTATCAATTTAGTGTAGAAATTTTATTAACATAGGCTATTCTCTCCTTCAAGCCTGCTTGAGAATTTAAAAATTTCACCGCCCATTCGTTAAAAATGTTCGCTTTCTCAATATTTACAACATGTCCACATTCCTCGACAATAAGTAAAGAGGAATTTTTCACCTTATCTATCATTTTTCTGATGGGCTCTAAAAAAAGATGATCCTCCTCTCCCATTACGTACAGAGTTGGAATCAGATTTTCCTTGGTATCAAATTTTCTCAAGAGACCTGTAAGCTGACCTGTAAGCTGAAACCATCTTAGAAATTCTCTTTGACAAAGTTTTTGTGCCTCTCTAATGAAGACATTACGGGATTCTTTATGACCTCTTGCAGGCATTATTACGAAAGCAAATAATCTGTATAGCCACATATAGGGCATTACATTTTTAAATAATCTCCCCAATCCCACCCAAAATCTTGATTGAAGGTTTAAATGTGTTATTGCTCCCGTTAGAACCATAGAATTGATTCTTTCAGCATTTAATTCAGCGAGCTGACGGATAATTATAGTTCCTAAACTCACTCCAACGAAATGAGCTTTCTCAATTTTATTATAATCTAAGACTTCAATTATGTCTGCAGCTATGCTTTCAAATGAATAATTAATATTTTCGTCTTTCTTCTCTAAATCGATGGACTTTCCATGTCCTCTAAGGTCAATTAGTAATAAATTAAAATGTTCTTGAAAATATTTTATCTGCTTAAACCAAATTGCAGAACTCCCGCCGGCACCATGAATGAATACAACCCATTCACTGCTATTTTTTAATTCAATTTTTTTATAATAAAGCATTGAAGTCAAACCAATTTTAAAGAAACATATAAATCAATATAACGAGGGGCAAAGTTAACATTTTAAAAATGACTATCCACCGTTACACTAGGAATAATAACTTTAATAACGCTTTTCCATTAAAATAAACAAATAATAATGAATAAAGATTTTATTTTTACATTTAATGAAGGATTTATGAGATTGAAATTTACTGTAAAACCTTCCTATTCTTTAGAAATCTTAAAATTGGAACTTTTATGAAGAACTTATTAATTTTTATTTTACTTACTTTTTCATTTTCTTTATCTGCCCAGAAAGTAATGACTCCCGAGCTGTTATGGGAACTAGGCAGATTAAGTGTGGTAGGAATATCTGATGATAAAAAATCAATTGTTTATAAAGTTTCGATTCCTGATATTCAAGAAAATTCCTTCAATTCCAAAACTTATCAAATCCCTGTTGAAGGTGGTGAATCCGCTCAAATTGAGAAATATGATGACATTATTAAAAATAGTAAACTATCTCCGAATGGAGAAATGATCTTATATCATGAGAGAGTTTACTTAAAAGATATAAAAGGGTATAATAAGTATGAAAAGTTAGGGAAATCAGATGTTTATATCTATGATGAACTCGACTATAGACATTGGGATACTTGGAATGATGGTGGATATAATCACGTTTTTATAAAACCGGCTAATATCCCCAATCCTGAGTCCTATGATATCATGCAAAAAGAGCCATATAATACCCCACTTAAACCATTTGGTGGAACCGATGATTACATTTGGTCACCGGATAGCAAGAAAATAATCTACGTTAGTAAGAAAAAAACAGGGGTTGAATATGCGACAAGCACTAATGCTGATTTATATGAATACAATTTAGAAAATGCCCAAACTCGCAACCTTACAGAAGGCATGATGGGCTATGATACTCACCCCTCATTTTCTGAAGAAGGAATTTTGGCATGGTTAAGTATGAGAAGAGATGGATATGAAGCTGACAAACAAGATATTTTCATTTTACATAATAATCAAAAAATTAATCTTACCGAGTCATTTTCAGAAACTGTTTTCAGTTTTATCTGGGCTGAGAATAACAGAGCAATATATTTTACAGCACCTAAAGGAGGAACGATACAATTATTTTCACTTGACTTGGATGCCGATTACACCACAAAGGAAGGAAGTATAAAGCAACTGACATCCGGAGTTTTTGATATTACAAGTATTGTAGGTCAAGCTGAGAATAAGTTAATACTGACTCGTACTGATATGAACCATGCAGCCGAGATATTTTCGCTAGATCTTCCAAAAATGGAATTAAAGCAATTGACGAAGGTTAATGATGAAGTATACAAAAGTCTGGATCTGCCAACTTATGAATTAAAAACTGTTAAGACTACCGATAATAAGGAGATGGCTGTTTGGGTCATTTATCCCCCTAATTTTGACAAAAACAAAAAATATCCATCTTTATTATATCTACAAGGTGGACCACAGTCCCCGCTTTCACAGTTTTATTCCTTTAGATGGAATTTTCAAGTGATGGCATCACAAGGTTATATTATTGTAGCTCCCAACCGTCGAGGAATGCCCGGTCACGGTGTAGAATGGAACGAAGATATCAGTAAAGATTGGGGTGGCCAGGCCATTCGGGATTATCTTTCAGCTATTGATGAAATTTCTAAAGAAAACTTTTTTGACAAAGAGAGAATCGGAGCAGTAGGTGCTTCATTTGGCGGATATTCAGCATTTTTCTTAGCGGGAATGCATGAAAAAAGATTTAAAACGTTTATTTCTCATTGTGGAGTTTTTAATTTGGAAAGCATGTACGGCACCACTGAAGAACTCTTTTTTGTCGATTGGGATCTCGGTGGTCCTTATTGGGATAAAGAGAATAAAATAGCCCAAAAGACTTACAATGAATACAATCCAAAGAACATGGTAGAAAAATGGGACACCCCTATCCTTATCATCCAAGGCGGGCGTGATTACAGAGTTCCAATAGGTCAAGGGCAGGAGGCATTTCAGGCAGCCCAATTGAAAGGGTTAAAAAGTAGATTTATATATTTTCCTGAAGAAAATCATTGGGTACTTAAACCGCAGAATGGTCTTGTTTGGCAAAATGAATTTTTCAAGTGGTTAAAGGAAACACTTTAAGCCCTTTCAAAATAAACAAACTCTAAAACAAATTTTGACTAAACAGTTGTAACTATTATAAATCTATGAAAAGTATTTCTTTAGTTAAAGGAAAGGAGAGATCCGTCTTAAGAAAACATCCTTGGATATTTTCCGGAGCAGTAAAGCCTTCCGAGGAAAGTGTTGAAGATGGGGAATTGGTAAAAGTCGTAGATTTTAAAGGAAATTTTCTCGGAACAGGTTTTTATCAAAGTGGGAAATCTATTTTGATAAGACTGATATCATTTGAGGAGGAACCTATTGATCAAAAGTTTTTTGATAAGAAAATTTTTGAAGCGAAAAGGTATAGGGATGAAATCCTATTATTGAATGCTAAGGGCACTGATGCCTACCGCTTGTTCCATGGTGAGGGGGATGGCATTTCAGGTCTTATTATTGATATTTACAAGAATAGTGCTGTGATCCAATCTCACAATTATGGTGTCTATAACTCTCGGTTTTTGATAGCAAAAGCTCTAAAAAATATTTTTCTAGATGCTATCACAGTCATTTACAGTAAGGCGAAAGAAACATTAACTACAAATGTGCGAACCGATATCATTGATGAATTTATCGAAGGAAACGAAGCAAAAAATGTAGTTAAAGAAAACGATATTCTATTTGAGGTAAATTGGGTAGAAGGTCAAAAAACCGGATTCTTTCTCGACCAAAGAGAAAACAGAAAGATTTTACAAAATTATTGTAAGAATAAAACGGTATTGAATTGCTTCTGCTATACCGGTGGATTTTCATTATATGCCCTAAAAGGAAATGCAGAGTCAGTAACGTCTATAGACATCTCTCAAAAAGCTTTAGATGTTCTAAATCGTAATTTGATCATCAATAATCTTGAAGCCAACCATACAACTATCTGCGAAAATGTGATGGAATACCTAAAAAATGCAGGAAATCAATTTGATGTAGTAATTGTTGATCCTCCTGCATTTGCAAAAAGTATAAATAAAAAACACAATGCCATACAAGCATACAAAAGGCTAAATGCATTAGCCTTGAAGCAAGTTAAATCAGGTGGGATCATGCTTACATTTTCATGTTCACAAGTGATCGGAGAGCAACTATTTTATGATACAATAGTTGCTGCAGCAATAGAAAGCAATCGAAATATCCGAGTAATTCAAAAATTGACGCAAGGACAGGATCATCCGGTGAATATTTTTCATCCGGAAGGATCTTATCTCAAAGGGCTAGTGCTTTATGTAGATTAAATTTTTGCTCTGATTTAATAATAATTATAATCTGGCTTTCATTTCACGTAAAGCATCTATGACTTCCGGTAATTGTTCAGTCCCTATTCCTTTGGAAACAATCTTTTTATTTTCATCCAACACAAAAACTTTGGGGGTGTTTTTCACATTATAAAGCACGCTATAATTAGACTCTACAAAAGGATCTACAACATTGATCCATTGATACAAATCATTTTCGTCTAAAAACTCCCAACAATCCTTAACCTTAGAGGTCGTTTTTGTGCAGAAAGCTACAACTTCGACACCCGTTTTCTTATAAACTTCATAGAATTCTGTCATTTTCGGGATGGCCTTTTTGCAATGGCCGCAATCAGGTGCCCAAAAGACCAGAACTACATATTCCCCTTCAATATCATGCAATGAAACGGGGTTATTGTCTTTGTCCTTGACTTTAACATTGGGTGCTATTTTTCCTATTAGTGTGGGTCTTAAGTCATCCGCATTCGTCTGAATTTTTTCCAAAGTCTCTTGTTCTACCCAAGGCGTTTTCCCTTTTGAATAATAATTATCCACTAAATGAACATATACTGCATCCAAACCAACATATTTCGAATTTCCATAGTGGCTTAAGTAAGTAGATAAAAAGTATCTGAAAACATCCTCATTCGGTTCGGCAAGATTCAAAACAACATCAATAGATTTCGCAATCGAATCCGGATGCTGTACCGTCATCTTATCGATATAATTTGAAACTTTGGCATGCATAATAGGACTGTAGAGAAGTCTTCTATCAGTCAAATCAACATTACTAAAGTAGTGCTTTTTATAATGTTTATATCGTTCAATATCTTTATCCTTTGCATCCAAATCTTCAAATAATGGTATTTCAATTTCAGAATTAGATTTAATAATGGCAGCAAACAGACTACCCGGTAATTCCTTAGAAACATTTTCCTGAAATAATTTAACCTCTTTATCCAAAGCTTCAATTTGGCTTTTCATATAAGCTTTCTTAGTCTCATCTTCCTCTACTTCATATTCTTTCTGAATTTCATCTAGCTTTTTCCGATTTACTGATAACAAATTTAAATACTCAGAGAATAATTTATTTTCCTTACTGGAAGTACTTGTGGGAATAGGATTTGGATCCCTCATGTCAATTTGAATATCAAATTTTTGGTTCTCTTCATCACTTATCAAAAACTGAAAAAACTTATTTTCAGGTTTGGTAATAATCAAGACCATGCCCGGCTTTAATGGCTCTTCCCCTTTGAAATTAAAATTCGTTTTATCTTGCAATATGGAAGTATCGATAACGTATTGTTTATTACCGAAATGATATCCCAAAATCAAAGTATCATTTGTGTAACCTTGCAGGTTCACATCGATATCATAAGCTTGACCGAACGAAATACATACATTAAAAATAAGACAGCAAGAAAGAAAAAGTAACCTATACATCTTTAGCGTTAAAATTGATTAAAAAATTAAAATTATAAAAAACTTATAACTTAGTAAAGTTTAAAGTTTCTAATTCTTTTTAAACGTCTTTTCTTTCTCTAAAATTTGATTTTCCAATTCATTTAAATATTCTTCTCTTTCCTTGATAGTGGCTTCTAATTCATCACGTTGTTCTAAGGTCGTTCTTTTAATTTCATTAATCTGATCAATCGCTAGTCTTCTAGCCTCGTAGACATCTTTGGAAAGTTTGTCTTTTTCCTCGCTCAGTTCCTGATGAAGATTGCTAATAAGTTCCTGTCTAACGGTTTCTAAAGAATCTTTTACCGAAGATGTATGTTCATAGGATGCCATAATTTCATTAGTTTGTATGGTCAAAATAGAATCTCGTCGTTTCGAATAAGCTAAATTAATCTCCTCTAATTCTCTCTCCTTCTCTCTGATTATTTTTCCCTTATTATTTTCAATATTCAGAACCGCTTGTTGAAATTGATTTTCCATTACATCGATTTCTTCTTGCTTGTACTCGATAATTTTGTTTATTTGTTCAGCTGAATTAAGTTTCGCATCAACGATTTTCCTATTGGAATCGGCTATTTTGACATTTTCTAATGAATCTAATTTATTGATTCTTGCCTGATGATCCGATAAATATTTTCGATAGGCTACCTCGTTAGATTGCTTTAATGAGTCAAGGGCTTTACCTAAGACCTCTTTTCGGATAGAGAAGTTCTTAATTTCATCAGAAATTTTTTGATTCATTGAATTATTAAGACTGTCCAATTGCTGACGAATTTGATTCTTACTTTCAGAAATTTTATTGAGACCGGCTTCCTCTTCACTGGCCAGATTTCTTCGTATTTCGGCGATTCTTTTTGCAGATAATATTTCTTCCTCCGCTAATTTTTCCTGCATGGTTTTCATTCTGGAATCAAATTCACCGGATTGCAATTCAAGATTTTTTACTTTCTCTTTATTTATTTGCTCAATTTTCAAATCAAGCTCAGTCTGAATGGCTTTCATCTTATTTTGACTGACAATTTTAGCTGATTCAAATTCATTAACTAATTCCTCACGCCTCTCTCTTTTTCTTTCTTCAAATTCAGCCAATTCTTGAACTTCTATATTTTTCAAACTGTCGTTGAACCTTTCCAGTTTCTTTTGCCTCTCCTCAACCTTTTGTTGAAGTTCTTTCATGAATAATTCCTCGCGATCTTTATTGACTAAAGCAAGGCTATCCATTCTTCTGACAAGCATGTTTTGGTGCTCAACAGATTCCTTATTTAAGTTGGTCACCACGTTTTTCAAACTATCTCTTACCAATTCGGATTTCGTTAACTCATTTTTAATGACCTTATCAATAGAGGCTCGAACTTTCTTCAAAGAGTCCAACTGTAAAGTGACTTTTTGGTTTTCCGTAATCAATAAACTGTCAGTTTTCTTTCTATTTCCTTCCACCAACTGTTCGACAATAAAATTAGATTTTTGGATTTCCTCAAGAGCTTTCTTTCTATTCTCCTCTATTTCTATGAGTTGTCTTTCTCTTTCCTGTACCAAAGCCTCTTCTAGCGTGGCTTTCTGCAAAGCAAGATTCTCGCTTAAATTATTTATTTCAGATTCTGCATTTTTGCGTGCCTGAGCAACATCTATCGCTAGTTTTTCCTGCGTCAAAACTTTTTGTTCCATTATCCTGCCAATTTCCGCTGCTGTAGATTGCTGTACATCCAAAATCTGCTTGGCTGAGGACTCCTTAGTGACCTCAACATCCATAGATGTTAGTTCAACAATATTGCTTTTTGAAGCTGAAAGTGAATCCACATAGTCCTTTACTTGCTTTCTAATATCTGTAATAGTCACGAGACTTTTGCTTTTCGCTTCAGCCACCTCATCTGCATACTTTAATCTGGTCAATTCCATATCTTTTTCCAGTTTGGCGATTGCATCTGAGGATTCTTTTCTTATTTCCTGAATGCGCTTGGCTCCTTCCATTTTAATATTTGCCACTTCGTTTTCTGCTTTGATTCTAGCCGAAGCTACTTCTGCAGCAATTTCTTCCAATCTTGTATCAGCATTTTTTTTCGACTCTTCTATAGACAGCGCGTTACCTAATTTTATTTGATTCAGTTCAGTTTCAGCTTTTTTACGAGCATCGAGAACTTCATTAGCATAAGACTCTTTCTGTTGAACAGCCTGCTTTTGAGCCAGTACTACCTGATCTGATAAATCTCTTTTCACCTGTTCGAGTTTTTCCAGTTCCAATTCGATCTCTCTTTTCACCCGTTTCTTTGTCGCTTCTAATTCAGAATTGAGCTCGGTTAATTCTCTGTCTGTACTCGGCATTCCTGAATCGGAAGGTTTAGTTTTGGTGGGAGGTGGCAAATTTGACTTCACCTGACTTTGCGGAGGAGCCGAAGCTTGAACTTTATTATCGACATTTGAATCGATTATCATAGTCTTATCAATAGTTTTCCAATAGCAGTCTGATAATTGTCTAAGCTCGTTAGAGCGATCCTTTTCGAGTGTAAATTTTCGCATTGTTAGCAAAAGATTAAACCTGATGAAGATTACATCTATTCTATTCACACAAAACCATTCGAAATCCTCTCTGCTAAGGTAAAGCGTATTAAAGTGTACATTAACTCCTCTCTCATTTATACTTTCATTCTCCTCTGTAAATTTGAAAGTCTGCCTTCGCTGATTTTGATCGATAAATATCACTTCATCGTCCTTATTGAGCTTATCCGGCCCTAAAGAGAATAGACGGATGTAGGGTCCTTTTACACCATTTCCCAATTGGAGGCGATAAGAATGGCTAGACCTGAGGATAATAGGTACGCTTTTAGACTTCAAAAAATGTATTGAGGAGACTTTATTATTCTCTTCCATCATATTGAGACAATTGACCTGTGTAGTCCCGGCAATGGTGATGGTAGAAAAAAATAATAGTAAGAATAGAATTCTGCTGTAGTAAAATGATATCATAGAAAATAATTTATAATAGACCGATAAAACTAAGAGAACCTATCACAAGCCAAAATAATCAAAGTATTTACTACAATAAATATACAATAAGATTTGTTGAAATCTAAGGATAAGTATATATAAATATTATATTGTCTTAATAATTATTTAAAGACATTACACGAAAATGTCTTAGTAATTATATTAACTTAACTTTGAATTAAGCCCGGATCCCGATTGGCGGCTAATAAGTACAAAACTGCCATTCGTATAGCAACGCCATTTTCAACCTGGTCTAATATAATGGAATGATGGCTGTCAGCTACATCGGAAGTAATCTCCACCCCTCTATTGATGGGTCCGGGATGCATGATGACAATTTCTTTATTTAATTTATCAATCCTTTCTTTATTGACTCCGAAATACATGGCATATTCTCTCAAAGAAGGAAAATAATTAATATCCTGTCTTTCCAATTGAATACGCAATACATTGGCAACATCAGCCCAAGCCAATACTTTATCAATATCATAATCTACTTCCACTCCTAAGGATTTAATTTGCTTCGGTATCAATGTGGGCGGACCACATACTTTTACGTTTGCTCCCAATTTTTTTAATGCTAAAATATTTGAAAGAGCTACGCGGGAATGAAGAATATCTCCTATAATTGCTACATTTTTGCCTTTTACTTCTCCAAGTTTTTCACGGATACTGAAACAGTCCAACAACGCCTGGGTAGGATGCTCGTGAGTTCCGTCACCTGCATTAATGATAGATGCCGGGATCCTGTTGGATAAAAAAATGGGAGCGCCCGGAGCAGGATGTCTGATCACAACCATATCCACTTTCATCGCCAAAATATTATTGACTGTATCCAGTAAAGTTTCGCCTTTTTTCACAGAAGAGGAGGAAGCAGAAAAGTTGACCACATCGGCACTTAATCTTTTCTCGGCTAGCTCAAAAGATATTCGGGTTCTCGTAGAATTTTCAAAAAACAAGTTTGCTATGGTAATATCACGAAGTGTAGGGACCTTCTTTATTTGTCGATTCAATACTTGCTTAAAATTGTCCGCCGTGGAGAATATCATATTAATATCCTCAGCAGAAAGATCTCGAATTCCCAATAAATGTTTCGAACTTAATCCGGTTGATTCCATCGCTTAATTTTTCAAATTAATTGTTACTTTCAGGTTTTTCATTTTTGCCCGGGAATAATATTACCTGATCATTATCACTGTTAATATCCTTCCATTCAACACGTACAAAAGCTTCATCCAACGCATCTAATACAACTCCTTTATAATCAGGTCTTATAGGTATATGTCTATTGAATCGTCTATCCACCAATGATAAAAGTTCAATCCTGCTCGGTCGACCATAATGCTGTAAAGCAACCAAAGCGGCCTGAACAGTTCTGCCACTATACAAAACATCATCAATCAATACAACATTTTGCCCCTCGACCAAAAAATCCATTTTAGTGCTGCTTGGAGAGAGAAAATTTCCTTTTTCCCTGAAGTCATCTCGATAAAAGGTGATATCTAGTTTACCGAATTTTATATTGTTATTTCCGGTATTTTTCTTTAGTAAGGCATACATCTTTTCAGCCAAATAAGTGCCTCGAGGCTGTATTCCGACAATACAAGTATCGGAGAAATCATTATGTGTTTCAATCAATTGCCATGATAATCTTTCTAAAACCAATCCCAGCCTTTCATTGTCTAAAATAACTTTTCCTTTATCTTCCATGTCAGCTATTTTTATCCTGTAATTTCGCCCAGGTATCTCTTAATCCAACGACCTTATTAAAAACGACTTTTCCTTCACTTGTATCCGGGTCAATGGCAAAATATCCCAACCTTAAAAATTGGTATTGTTGATGAGGTTCAATCGATCCAAAATTTGGTTCTATATAAACTCTCTCAAATATTTCCAGTGAATTTTCATTGATGTGATTGATAAAATCAACATCCTTTTCAGATGAAGGATTTTCTACTTTAAATAATCTGTCATAAGCACGTACTTCTACCTCCTTGGCATGTTTTTGAGAAACCCAATGAATAGTTCCTTTCACTTTAAGTCCGGAAGTATCTTCACCACTTTTACTATTTTCAATTAATGTACAGTTCAATTCAACCAATTCACCATTCTCATCTTTAATTACTTCATCACACTGAATTATATAAGCATTTTTAAGTCGTACAAAACCACCGGGTGAAAGCCTGAAATATTTTTTAGGAGGATCTTCCATGAAATCATCCTGCTCAATAAAGATTTTATTGCTGAAAGGTATTTCGCGCATTCCTAATGACGGATCTTCAGGACTATTTTCAGCAATCATTATTTCTTCATAATCGTCGGGCAAATTGGTAATATTAACTGTAATAGGATCCATTACCGCCATAATTCGCGGCGCTCGCTTATTGAGATCTTCACGTATACAAAATTCCAGAAGACTTACATCCACCAAATTGTCTCGCTTAGCTACCCCTACCCTTTCAACAAAGTCTCTTATACTTTCGGGGGTATAACCTCTTCTGCGCAAACCGCTGATCGTCGGCATGCGGGGATCATCCCAACCCTTCACGTAGCCGTCTTGAACCAGTTTAAGTAATTTTCGCTTACTTGTGACTGTGTAATTTATATTGCGACGGGCAAATTCGTATTGTTTGGAGGGAAATATTCCCAACTTTTCGATTAGCCAGTCATACACTTCTCTATGGGGAACAAATTCTAATGTACAGATAGAATGCGTAATGTTTTCGATGGAATCACTCTGTCCGTGAGCAAAATCATACATGGGATAGATGCACCACTTATCACCTGTTCTGTGGTGAGCTGCGTGTTTGACACGGTATAATACGGGGTCTCTCATAATGAGATTAGGATTCGCCATATCTATTTTGGCTCTTAGTGTCTTGCTACCATCCGGGAAATCTCCGTTTTTCATTTTTTGAAACAAGTCCAGATTTTCCGTTACACTCCTATCCCTGTATGGAGAATTCTTGCCCGGTTCATTGATATTGCCTTTCATTGAGGCCATCTCAGCTGAGCTCGAATCATCTACATAAGCATGTCCATCTTTAATAAGTTGAATAGCGAATTCATACAAGGTGTCAAAATAATCCGAAGCATAAAATTCATTGGCCCATTCAAATCCCAACCATTTGATATCTGCCTTTATACTATCCACATATTCGACATCTTCTGTGGTAGGATTGGTATCATCAAATCTCAAATTGGTAATACCAGGAAATCTCTTCGTTAAACCAAAATTTAAACAAATACTTGACGCATGTCCAATATGTAAATAACCATTGGGTTCCGGTGGAAAACGAGTGATTATCGAGCTATGTTTCCCCGATTTTAAATCATTTTCGATGATTTCTTCTATAAAATTTAAGGATCTTTCCTCTTTATTTCCTTCAATACTCATATTTATACTTTTACATCCTCTCCGGCATTTCAATGCCTAGAAGATTCATTGAATTCTTAAGTGAATTCGCTATTATTTGAATTAAAAATATTCTAAAATTCCTAGCACTTAGATCCTGATCTGAAAGTATTGGAACATCGTGATAATATTTATGGAATTTCTTTGCTAAATTATAAGCATATCCCGCTACAACTGAAGGGTCGTAAGTTTGGGCTGCCTCTTGAACAACATCTTCAAAAAGATAGATCGATTTTATCAATTCTAATTCATTGGAATTCAAATTGTAATTAGAAAAATCTAAGCTAACCTCCCCTGCTTTTCTTAGAATGGATTGTATTCTAACGTAAGCATTTTGAATATATGGTCCAGTATTCCCATGTAAATCAACAGATTCTTCAGGATTGAATATCATCTTACGCTTAGGCTGAACCTTCAAAATATAATATTTCAGCGCCCCTAATCCTACTTTATAAAATAAATCGGACTGTTCTTTCTCTGAAAAAGATGCCAGATCGGCCTTTTCCTGCGCAGATGCTTTCGCTTCACTGATAACTTCGGCTACTAAATCATCAGCATCAACGACAGTGCCTTCCCGAGACTTCATTCTACCACTAGGTAAATCTACCATACCGTAGGAAAGATGATATAGATTATCGTTGTCAAAATAGCCCATTTTTCTTAAAGTCTTAAATAAAACTTCAAAATGGTAGTTTTGCTCATCCGCAACTACATAGATCATTTTATCAGGTTTGATCTCTTCCTCCCGGACAAGCGCCGTTCCAATATCTTGTGTTATATAGACAGAAGTCCCATCACTTCGTAAAAGCAATTTTTCATCTAATCCTTCATCTGTTAGATTAATCCAAATCGAGCCGTCCTCTTTTTTTACGACAACTTCATTATCTATCCTGTTTAGTATTTCATCCCGACCCAGTAAATAGGTATCAGATTCGTAATACAATTTATCAAAATCAACGCCCAAAAGTTTATAAGTTTCCTCAAAACCATTATACACCCAGGCATTCATTTTCTTCCACAATTCAATAACCGCTTCCTTTCCGTCCTCCCATTCGAGCAGCATGACTTTAACTTCTGCCCCAAGTTCGGAATACTTGTTAAAATATTCATTCTTATACCTAGAGAAGAATTCTTCTTTTGTCTCCAGGCCTTTTTTTGATGAATTATATTTAGAAAGACCGACTTCCGATTCCTGCCAATTTTTGTATTCCTCCTGAAACTTCCTTTCAAATAATACATAATAATGACCTACAAAGTGATCACTCTTTAAATTTTCTGACTCGGGTGTTGCTCCATTTCCGAATTTAGACCAGGACAACATACTCTTACAAATTGCTATACCTCTGTCATTAATGATTTGGGTTTTAAAAACTTCTATCCCTGCAAATTCAAAAATTTTGGACATTGACCATCCTATAAGAATATTTCTAATATGTCCTAAATGCAGAGGTTTATTGGTATTTGGTGAACAGAATTCCAGTAAATATTTTTTCTCGGATGTCGGAGCACTACCATAAAAAGGACTATTAAGAACATCAATTAAAATATCTTTCCAGAAACTCTCCTTGAATTTGATATTTAGAAATCCTTTAATGATATTAAAATCATCAACCTGATCATTGATTTTCTTAAGTTCTATACCAATACTTTCAGCAATTGTTTGAGGGTTAGATTTAAGTAATTTAACCAATGGAAATACGACAAGCGTATAATCACCTTCAAACTCTGAACGAGTTAATTCAACTGTTATTTGGGAACTATCAATAGATAAAGTATATAGTTCATTGATAATTTTAGAAATATCGTCTTGTAAAAGGGTTTTAATATTCATTCATTAACCTTAAGGGGAATTAAAATTTCGGCGAAAGATACGGAAAAGCTACCTAGTAAAAAAGCTAAACAATGTCCCTCCATATTTTCTTTTCTCGATAAAGTTGCTATGTTTTTCAAAGTCATTATTAGCGTCATGCTCAACTATAAGAAAACCATCCTCTTTTAGTAGGTTTTTATCCAATATATTTTGGATCAATTTAATGATATTGGGCAAAGTGTATGGTGGATCCATAATGATGAGATCGAAAGGTTGAAGATCCTTTATGTTTAAAAAACTCCCAGCATCCATTTTCAGAATTTGAATATCATTTTCGATCTCTAATTCTTTACTCATTGCTTGGACATAGCGGGCAGCCGGGGCATATTTGTCGACATAAACAACTTCTTCAGCACCTCTTGAAATGAGTTCATAACTATAATTTCCCGTGCCCCCGAACAAATCCAGCGCTCTCAGCCCTTCCAAATCTATTCTATTTTCTAAAATATTAAAAAGAGCTTCCTTGGCGTAGTCAGTGGTGGGGCGGGTGGGCCATTTGTCTGCTGGAGGACTGAAGCGCCTACCTTTAAATTTTCCTGAAATAATTCTCATTGAGATAAGGAATATAGATCTATGTAGTCATTTAGAACCAAATCAATATTTATTCTGGTCTTATTTAAAAATGATATTTTTTCAAAAAGTAAACTCAAATCAGAAATTAGATTTTTTGTAGAGAAGGTAGCTTTTCCACATACGTAAATATGAGTTTTGCCAGGCTGTTTGAAAAAATTATCATGGATTTGACTTGCGAAGTACACCACGTCTGCTTCAGTGAAACATTCAAACTGATTTACTAATATTAACTTGCTATTTCTGTAATAAAATATATTTACATGGGAAGTGTGTAAATTAATAACAAGGATATTTTGAATCGGAGAAGTATTTTTAGATATATAGTCATGCAAA
Source organism: uncultured Saprospiraceae bacterium (assembly GCA_937894165.1). GTDB lineage: Bacteria > Bacteroidota > Bacteroidia > Chitinophagales > Saprospiraceae > CALCSX01. The sequence goes on from CALCSX010000329.1 coordinate 17,750, forward strand.
CTTTTATACAGATGATTTATCCTAGCATCCGGAAAGAAATTGCTTAAAGAGTTTAATAAAAACTGAGGAACTCCGGTTATCTGTACCAGACTTTCCATATCCCAATTTTCCCTTACAATAAAATCAACAGGATAAATTTTAGCTACTGATTTTAGAAGTATTTCTTCTTTCCCTTCAACCACTAATTCAGCAGGTTGGAGAATAGTTTTAAATGTATCTAATCCAATATGAATGCGATAATAATCAAGTTGGAGAATAGGATCATTAGAAATGATACTAATCAGAGAATCCAAGGTCTCACTAGATGAATCTATAGCTTGTGAAAAGGAAATTTCTTTAATAAGAAGAACAGACTTATCACGGTTTATCATATAAAAACAACTGTCCTTGCTAAAAAGCATGGACAGTTCATAAAGTAATGATTTTTCTTTATCGAAATCATTACTTAAGTATATTTCTTTTATCTCTCCCAATTTCCGGTTAAATTAGGTTTGTATGGATCACCGAATTTAATAACAGATTCAGGGTCGTATTTGTCATCATATTTTTGATACTTTTTATCTGCATATTTACCCATAAAAACTGATCTCGCTACTTTAACCTCCAAGACATTGACGTCAGATTTTTCGTATAATACTGTATCTGCTTTCATGGTAAAAGATTCACCATCACTGTAAGGTACATATCTTAAAGAATCCAGATTAATATTCATTGCTCGAACTGAATCTATTGCTGGCGTTCTCAATGTATCATATCTGATATCATCACCTGTGGGATCATCAGGATCACCATATGCTGTGATAATTTCCAGCTCCCCTGTTTCAAGATTCGATTTCAATTCTTCAAATGAACCGGCGAAATGTCCTTCTACTGCCCGGTGGAATTCTTGAATTTTTCTAATTTGCTGTAATTTACTAATTACTGCTCTTTCTCTTTTATCCAATTCATTATTGAATGCAATAGGCTCTTGTATTGAACCAATCAATAAATAGGTTACAAAAGCAACCAAAACGAGCAATGATAAATTAATAACTAATTTCATTTTTAATTATTTGTGTAAGTTTGGGTACAAGTATAAGACATTTTTGTTAAAAAATAAATCTATTCAGATTAAATATTAACTAATTTTAATGTGAAAAAATGTCATAATAAACTATTCCCCGCAACTTTTTAGGATGAAAATATTTTCCTTTCATTAGATGCAGTAACTTTGCTTTTGGTTGTATCGATTTATCCATTTTGGCAATAAAATTAAAAAATATAAATTTCCTATCCTTGAGCAATTATTTAATAAAAGAAAATCCGGTGATTCTAGCTTTTGAGTCCTCTTGTGATGATACTTCTGTTGCCGTGCTGGGACCGACAGGAATACTTGCAAATATCACGGCTACTCAGCATTCACATGCTAAATATGGAGGAGTTGTGCCCGAAGTCGCATCCAGAGCCCACATGGAATATATAACTTCAGTAACGATGGAGGCTTTAGATAAGGCCGGAACAAAAATTACGGAGGTAGATGCCATAGCTTGTACTGCAGGCCCGGGCTTAATGGGATCTTTAATTGTAGGACTTTCGTTTGCAAAAACCTTAGCACAGGTTTTAAATATACCATTAATCGATGTCAATCATATGAAAGCTCATATTCTGGCACATTTTATAGATCAGCCTACACCAAAATTTCCATTTTTATGCCTTACAGTCTCGGGCGGACATACACAGATAGTTCTAGTCAAAGATCATCTTGACATGGAAATATTAGGGACTACTATCGACGATGCTGCGGGAGAAGCCTTCGACAAAACCGGTAAATTACTTGGATTGTGTTATCCGGCGGGAGTTCATATTGATAAATTAGCCAAAGAGGGAAAGCCGATATATAATTTTCCCGAACCTAATATTGATGGATTAAACTTCAGTTTCAGTGGCTTGAAAACCTCCATACTTTATTTTCTTCAAAAAGAAATGAAGACTGATAGTGAATTTATTAATAAAAATCTGGCCAATATTTGTGCCTCAGTGCAAGATCGAATTGTTACTATCCTTCTAAACAAGATAAGTAGTGCCGCCGAGCAATACAATATTCAGGAAATAGCCATAGCGGGGGGTGTTTCAGCAAATTCAGGCTTGCGCACTGCCCTCATTGACTTGGCAAAAATAAACAGATGGAATGTTTATATCCCTAAAATTGAATATTGTACTGACAATGCTGCGATGATTGCTCAGACAGGTTACTTTCAATATCTAAAAGGTCAATTTGCTGAATTGAATATTACCGCCAATCCGAGACTAAAAATATAGTTCTATAAATCAGAAAACCCCAAATAATAGAATATACTAGCATTTGGGGTTAATTATGATACAAAACTTATTGCTAAATAACTTTCTTTTTCAAGTTCTGAAACTCTTCCTTCGATGCTGGCGCAAGTTTGCAACTTGTGCCTTCTCTGAAATTTTCTACAAGCTTTTTTAATTTATTTTTGGCTAAAAGTAAAAAATTATATCACTTTCTTTTTCAAATTCTGAAATTCTTCCTCACTAATAGCACCGCTTTCTTTCATCTGCATTAGCTCTCTAAGTTTCGCTAAAGTGGTCTCTATAGTCGTCGGATCTCCTTCCCTGCCCGGCTTGTGCTCTGTATCTGTGACAGAAGCATCGAATGGATTGGATTTTGTTACTTCTTCGAAATCTTTATCTTTTCTCACTTCTTTAACATACTGTTTTCCTTTTTCGAATAATTCATCATATTGACTCTTCGCTCTTTTCGGGTCAAAATCCAGGATAGTACCACCTGTATCGAAATGCTTTCTAAAAACATGCCCTAAGGCATAAGTGGTAGCGCCTGACAGAACAGAGGAAGTTACAGCCCCAATGACAGATCCTACACCCGGTATGAATTTCACCAGCCTCGCTCCTAGCCTGGCTATACCTGCTGAAGTCATAGAAGTAATCATTGCTTTCCCCTCCTTAGCTCTAAAATCTACCTCATAAATTATTGATAATCTTCGGATCATATCCATCTGGACGGCACTTACTGCAAAAAAATCTGCAATCGGCACCGGTATAGCGCCCGCTCCCATTGACCACATCACATATTGTCGTATTAGTTTATCTGCTGCTGTCTTTTTTTCTTTATCCTGTGTTTCCATAAATTCTAAATTTTAATCAATTTAATACGAATCTTTCTATCACAATATTCCTTTAGATGAATCCTATAATAAAAACGACAAATCATTAATAAATCACCACATATCGAAACTTTAATCCTTAGAGCTATATCGCCTACCCTCAGAATGTGACTTAAATTCCGGGGCATACATACTTTCAATTGTTGTCATTCCTGTTGAATAATTACCATCTTGAAACACTCTTACAGAATATTCCAACACATAAGTACCTCTATTCAACATGCTTACAAAAAAGTTAGTTGAGACATCTTTTGTCACATGATAATATCCCAAACCGCCTGAATATTTATAGGCGGATAAAACATCAATAGGCTCAAATGCCGCCGCTCTTTGGTCTTTAATATGAACAAATTCCATTGGCCTATCAACTTCAATGGTTAATCTTACGACAACTTCATCCCCTTTCGCTAACTCACCATCCTTTAGCTCAATCAGCTTGGAACCTGTAGCAGTGGACACTTTTTTATACAATTTCCGCTCCAATTTCAAAGGTCCATCTGCAGATGCTTCTACCTTATCTATGTCTTCAAAATATTGCCAGTAGACCGCTCCCCAAGCTATGGTGTTGTTATTATTCTTAATTTTAACATCACCAAGCTCTTTTTTAATTTCCCCGGCATCCCATTTCTGTTTGATATAACCCGTTCCGGCTTCAGCGTTGGATTTAGTATCTATAATTTCCTCTCCAACAGTTATTGTCGGAGGATTTGTAGAATCCAGCACATCCACTCCTGAAAACAAAAGTGCGTAGATTGCCTCCACAGTTGAAGCACTATTTTTCCATCTATTTGTTTGCTTATTCTTAATCAACCAATTGATAGCTTCATCAACAAGCGTTTCATCATCACACAATACAAACAATTCAATCATTAGTGCCTGTAATGAAAGCGCACTTTGATTCCAATAGAAACCTGACAATTTGGCCCAATAAATCCCTAACTCTTCATCTTGAAAAGCTTTTTCTTTCAAAGACTTTAAAATATCCTTTACCAAAGCATCTTCCTTCCCGCTTTTGTAAACAGTTGCGATAGCTATTAAGGCTTGGTCGAAAAGAGACATCTTCAACCAATGTTTTCGAGTTTGCTTTGAAAAATAAGTATATTCTTCAGTGTTAAATCCATCCTTCACAAGTGAACTATAAGCATTTCGCGTATACAAATAATGAACAATAATTGAGGATAAATGCATCTTGTCCCAAGTCGTGTTTTTCTTTTCCACTTCTTTTTTGATGTGATTATATCTTTCTACAACCATCATATCAAGGTAGGCTACAAGCTTCTTTACCATCATTTGATACTCAGGAGATTGAATATTGATGGCACCTAATTGATGCAAGTGGACTAAGCCGCTCAGCAATGACTGGCTAATATACCAATTAGATCTTGGCTCTTCAAACCATGGAAATCCACCATCCGGCTTTTGCTTTTGTTTTAATTTATCGAGAGATTGTTGAAGCTCATGACTCATTCGATTGAACTCAAATAATCTGGCAATATTCAACTTCTGTTCTGTTTCACTCTGCGCATTCATCACCCAAGGAGTCTCTTCCAACAATATATTTTTAAGTTCTTCATTTTTGGAGAGATTGCTCAGCAAAGCATCACTTCCTTCCAGTATCCATTGGTCGAACACTTTTTTGATTTGGGGCTTTTTATCCACGATTGACTTGGCGAGAGCATTGGCGTAGAGCTTATGGAAAATGGCAGTCGTTGAATTAAATTGCTGCTCTTCCAAATAAGGCAGTGCTTGCACAGCATACCATGCGGGATTTGCAGTATACTCCAAGGTATAATTTAAATTCTCAATAGAATTTTGGCTACCAAATTGATTTTGAAACCGTGTAAAGGTAAAATTCTGCTCCTCACCCGCCTTCAGTGACATATGTAGGGCATCTGTAATGAGTATTCTATTCGTCAAGACCGGTAATACCATCCTTTCAGCATCAGATTGCTCCTCACCGATAGCTTTTACAATAAATTCCAATGGTTTAATTTGATTTTTTGGTACAAAGAGCTTCCATTTTACCAATGCATAGCCACCCGCGTTGATGCTGACTTGCTTACTCTCATCCTGACTCTCCAAAATGCCTTGCACAGCCATTCCACTTATGACATCATTGCTTTCCAGAACCACAGTTGTATTGACATCTTTATCCGATAAATTATTCACCCTTGTTTCAAAGATAATTGTATCTCCCTGCCTTAAAAATCTCGGCCAATTTGGGAACACCATCAAATCTTTTTGGGTCTTAACTGTATTTTGGTAGTGACCAATGCTAAGATCCTTGTCTATTGCCAGAATTTGTAATTTCCACTCTGTCAATGCTTCATTATTGGTGTAATTCAATTTTGCTTTTCCATCCTTTACTTCCAGATCGGGGTAAAAGAATACGAGTTCATTGAGATTTTCTCGGACTGTCACTTCTACTTTAGTATCATCTGATTGATTGGACATAGCGTTTTCATCGGAAAAATCACCTGACTCAAGTGCCAATTTTCCTCTACTTTCAGTATTATCCTGCTCTATTAGGGGAACCTTGTATTCTGCAATTACCGCATTTGACAAAGTAGGAGCATTTCTGTACATTGGATAAATCTGATTAAAATTAATACTATACTTAAAATTTAATTCTTTTCTATAATCGAATTGACTGTTCTTTAGAAATGACACCTGAGACAAATTCCTCCCATAAAGTCCCACCGAATTAAAAGACAACGGAGAAAAGTCGTATCTAACGTTCAAACCGGGTGAGAAGTCAAAATTCCAATGATGAGGTAAAAACTGATCCAAGGAAGCATCATACATTGAAGCTAATATTTGCCCATTGACCGGCTCACCTTTCAGATTTTTTATATTTAAGGTATACTCCTCCTCCGCTCCCGGCTCAGCTACATTCCTAAAATGATCCACACTCACAATCAATTTTCTATTGTCCCATGGTACCTCAATCATTCTACTTGCACTAAATGCCCTATTGAATTTAATCCCTGAGAACTGCACTTGAATACCTCCTCTATCATTTTCATCAACTTCAATAGTAAAATTATGAACTCCATTTAGATCTAAACCACATGTTTCATACCTGTTTCCAGTCCTATTAACAGAAAGTTGACCATTTATTAGGAAGGGAGAAACTATGGAAATATTTACAGTTTCACCGGGTTGTGCAGTATCCATTTCTGTATAAAATGTGACATCGCTACCGAATTTATCAGGATTTTTATCTGCTGCAATTTCCAGAAAAGTTTCAATCGGCTTTTCATTGAAATCACTTTCTGGAATTTGAATTGATATTTTATAAATCCCGGGTGACTTAATCCCTAAATCTTTAATATCTATTTCTATCTCGCCATTAACAGAATATACTTTCTTCAATAATGATTTCTCAACTGCCAGATTTTCCTTATTGAACTCATTATTATATGAGAATAATGGAAACAAATTTTTAAATTCAGACCTGCTAAGAATATTAGTATCCGGCTCTTCCCAATACCTATTGATGAAGTCATCATTAGGAACTTTTAACTTCTCTACTTTTAATTCAATCCCGGCAGACACCGGTTTTTGTAAAATATTTAGAGATGTGATTTTTACTTTATTATTTTCTATTTCTTTTTGAAATATCAGATCTTTCACATCTACATTAATGAATTTATCAATGGAAGAAACAGGCAAAATTAAGGTATTGGATCTTGTTTCACCATTAATATCCACCACATCGACTATGATTTCAAAATTGTAAAATTGCTTTGGTTGTAATTCTAAAGAGTGTTTAGGTTTTGCTGAAAATTTGATATCAATCTCACCATCTTTATTGACAAGACCTTTTCCCTCACCAATTATTGATTCATCTTGTTCTATCCATGTCGGATAATATCTGTACCAGTAAGGCACTATCGTTCTTCTAATTATTCGAAAAGTGTATTCTGCTCCTTCAGCACTTACACCACTAAAATATTTTGCCAAAGCAGTTATATTTATTTCCTCTCCAAGTTTTATGGCTTCCTCATTATCTTCGAATGCTACTGAGAATTTAGGTCTCTTATATTCCTCTACTTGAATATTTTGAGCTCCTTGAAATCCATCGCTGAGCTGAAGTGTAAAGCTTCCGGTCAAGCCACCTTGAGGAAGGTTAAACATTCCATTTATACTGCCATATTGATCTGAACTAAATTTCTTTCTATTGATTTCCTTCCCATTGGCATCGCGAAGAATAAGTTCAACCTTACTATTTGGTAACAATTGAGGATATTTCTCAGTATTGGTACTTTTGGAATATAAAATAGCTTTGAAAAATAATGTTTGTCCCGGCCTATAAATAGCTCTATCAGTAAATATGCTTCCAAATTTAACCTCATTAACCTTATTATAATCATTTCTATAATAGGAATATCCTAAGGACTCGTGAAGAATATCAGAATTGTTTCGTGCTACTATTTCTAAATTCTTATTTTCAACCTTTCCTAGGGCAAATTCACCACTTTCATTCGTAAAAATAGTTTCTATCAGATCCATAGAACGACCTTTTGAGTCATAATTTTCAGCATAAACCTTAATTTCCACGCCATTCAGGGTTTTTCCTGAGTTACGATCAACAACTTTATAGTTATTGACTTCCTCATTTGAATATTGCTTTGAAAGAATTGCTATGTTAGATACATTAAAAGTTGAGTATGCAAATAAATCCTTAGAATTCTTTGAAAGGTTATTCTTTCCAATAACTAACACCTCATATTTTCCTGATTGTAGACCCTTTAAAAAATATTCAGTCGAGTGAGTTTGAAGGTCTCCTGAATTCGGAATAGGAAGTGATAAAACTTTACTACTAGTATTAATAAATTCTTCCAATTTGTTTTCATCCAGGAAATTTCGTCTACTATTGGGTGTAAAATAATTTTCGGGAGATATACTTTTTAAGTAAAAATGTAAAGAATCAATATTCTTAAAGTTGATTCCCACCAAAACGGGATTTTCAGGAAGAATTACCTTCTCAATATTAACCTCTAGAAAATGAGCTGAAAGTTGGTCGTAAACTTGTCTGAAATCATAAATAATTTCTATATCAGGATTTGAAATCAAAAAATTATTCAACAAATCAAAAGCTTCCTTCTTTTTCCATCGAAATTGGAAAGATTCTTTATCATTTCTATTGTATTTATTTCCATCTTTAATTAAAATGGAGGCGCGGGATGTTAAAATCCTTTGAGTAGAAATAGTATCAACATAAACTGTTGACAATTGGTTTAGAACCTTTTCAAAATTAGCATCCTTATCCTTTCCCTCATAATTAGAATTGATATAAAGCAATCTGTCCAAATCAATGCTTGCAAATAGTTGTGGCAAATCTCGATTTGAGATATTTAATAAATATTTTTGGTAAAGTGATATAATTTGGAATTCATTAGACAATGAATCTTCAGTAGATATCGGAAATCGCATAAACTGCTTGCCTGGAAGAAAGAAATTTTCATCCTCTATTCTAAAGTGATTTTGAGATTTAACAAGTCCTGTAGCATTCTTCGAGAAATATTTTAATACTCTCTGCACCAACAAATCATATACTGTCGGAGTATAGATAAGCGCATCTTTAGAATATTCGGCAATTACACTGTCCAAAAGTTGAACATTTTCATTGAGGATATTTTCAGATTTGATTGATTTTAAATAATGAGAGGCAATTTTATCTTTAAAGGTTTCTTTAGACCAGGTAGACAAATCAGAGTCTACAACATCCTCAATTGTAGTTTTATTAGAAAGTTTATAAACACTGTAGCTATAAATGTTTTCTAAAGTTTCACCCGAAAGTGAATGCAAAATTGCAGCAAACAACTCATCACTATTATTTATTTCCTCTTGTAACCAATAATAAAACCCATACTCACCCTCTTCTTCAGTTTGAGTTTTAAATTCAGACAAGAAAAATACACTTTTGACCTGATTGCCTAAATTACCTTCCTTCTTTGCTTTATCGTAAATGATTTCTACTATCTCAAGTGCAGATTTTGGCAAGCCTTTAGCCTTCAAGGAATCAACCTGTGACCATAAAATTTCATAAGGTAAATTAGATTTTGAATGTTCTTCATTATCTCCAAAATATATAAAGCCAAAGCAGAATGTTAGACAACCGATAAGTAATTTCATAAGCTAAAAGATTAAGTATTATCAAATATATACGCAGGATTCATTCCAACAGGAAAAAGTCCGGTTTTGATAAGTATTTAACAACAATTTAACTTAATTAATTAAATAGAGGCCAATTTATGGCTAAATATAATGAAAGAGACTGACAAATATCTGAATACAGTGAATCTGGAGATTAATTATAATATTCGATCTCTCTCTCTGTGATTAGGAAAGGTTTTTCGTTATCCCCATAATATTCATGTCTAAGCATCCAATTCCCTTGATCATCGAAGTTGTCATAAGTATAAAAGATGATCGCTTTAATAGAACCATCAGGGTTATAAGCTTTAAATGACTTCAAGTTTCCTTTTTCATCAAATGTTTGGGTATAACTATCTGTCAAAGTACCACTCATATTCAATGATCTACGCAGTGTAATTTTTCTATCATCATTATATTGATATTCCACTCTTGCATATTGGGTACTATCTGAGCCTCTAAAAAATTTCTCTGCGACTTTATTCTTATTATCATCTAACTCAAACTCTATAAAATTCCCAATAGGCAAACCCTCTTCTTCGTATAAAGCTTTGATTTGATAACCTTTAGAATCGTAGTAGTAAGTAATAGTTTTGGCATTGCTTCCCGAGCCATCGGTACTAACTTTGTTCTGTCTTCTTCCTTCGGAATCATAAGAATACTCCGATTTATCACGAATATTATTCATCACATCATAATTCGTTTCTGTGAGGATATATCCATCTTCGTTATAAGTAAATACTTTTTTTGATTCCAAGGTGGCTTTTTGGATTTGCATTACACTTTCATCCACATAATATTTATTGTATGTTACTGTTTTAGCTGGTCCCAAAACATTGTCAACTATTAAATCATTCGGCATGTTGAGTTCTTTATTGTTGCAAGAAAACAGTATGCTAAGGATAGAAAGGATCAATAATTTCTTCATTACAAAACGATTTAACTCAATTTATTTAAATATTTGTGCAAAGTTAATAGAATATCACTTAAACCAAATTGTCTATTAAAAATAACTTTACTTTTCGAACCTCGAAATATTAACCTCTGAGGGCAAGGTTTCACCTTTTTCTATAAAATCATATAAACTCTGAGAATAATAAGGTGCCAGACTAGTTCCCTTTGATCCTAAACCGTTAAAAATAAACATATTTAAATACTGAGGATGCACACCTAATAAGGGTCGTCTATCTTTTACAGAAGGTCGGATGCCGGCTAAATATTTGTCAAAAGTAAAACCCTTTTTTAATAAATGCTGTGCTTTTGATTGAAGTTCATCGAGATATTCAAAATCAGGATCTTCAGAATCCAATTTATAGGAATTCTTCGTGCCCACCCATAGCTTATTGTTGGTTATGGGCACAAAAAACAATTCGTTTTTAAGAATATCATTGGGGAGCTTACGATCCGAATCAAAAATGAGAACATTACCTTTGAACGGATTCAAGTATAATTTATCGAAATAGGGATTAGTACTAGCTTTATATCCTTCGCAGAATACTATTTTATCTGCTACAATATCCCTGTACTTTATATAATTCACTTCAATAATTAAGTCATCATAGATAAATTCCTCCTTCAATAAACAATCAATTGAACATAAATAATTTCTGAATCCTTTCACCAAACTTTCTGTATCCACTCTGCCCCCTTTAAATGAAGTAAAATAATTTGGTGAGGTATAATAATCAGAAAATTGATCTAGGGAGTTACTATTATCAATTAAATTAACTAGTTCCGGATCCTCCTCGCGCATCATCCAATCATTATAATCTTTCACTGTAGCAAGAGCTCTAAATACAGTGAGTTTTTCAAATATCCTAAGGCCGATTAAATTCTCAATTTTAGGATAGAAGCTTAATAAATAGTCCCAAAGGATGTCAAAATTCCAGGATTTCACAAAATGTCTGCCTGTTACCGGGTTTATAATCCCAGATGCTACCAAACTGGCAGAACTATTTTTGTCAGGATCAATTACGAGTACACTTTTCCCGGCATTTAGAAACTGAAAAGCAATACATGTACCGGCAACACCTTGGCCAACTACAAGAATATCAAATTTCTTATTCATCATTTGCTTCCGGCAATTAAATTTTGTTTGATCTTTGGGAGTTTTTGAACAACACATTCATAAGAATGATCTATCATTTTCTGAATTATATTACGATCTGAAAATTCCGCAAAATCAACAGTGTTCCAATGTTTTTTATTCATATGATACCCGGGTTTAACTTCTGTATATTCCTCTCTCCAGGTAATGGCCAACTCGGGATCACATTTGAGATTTACAGTAGGAAACTCTGCGTCTATATTGACGAGTGCAAATATCTTATCAAATACTTTGAAAGCTAGTGTAGATTCATCAAATGGAAAAGACTCTTCACAAAAAGGTTTGCTGATACAATAATTCCTAAGATCTTCTACATTCATAAATCCAATATTTTAGGTAAAAATAAGAATTATATTTAAATTTGCTTTCCGCCCCTGTAGTTCAACGGATAGAATAGAAGTTTCCTAAACTTTAGATCCAGGTTCGATTCCTGGCGGGGGTACATTTAAAAAAATAGTGAATAAAAATTAATACGGCAATATATTTTAATTGATTTTTTGTTCAAAGTAATTTACAGTTCACAATTAAATGTTAATTACTTTTGAAAACTATTAAAGTAAAAAGTTATTAGATATTTTTAAATTTCAATATTCTATATTTTAACTGACTGTCTCACTTTAAGATTCCACATTGTATGAAAAAAGTACTATTTATTTTCATTTTTATAACTTATTCTATATTTTCATATTCTCAGGAATGGTTGCAACTTTTCAATTCACCTGATGCAACCTTTCAAGAAATAGAAGCAGCTTATAATGAATATTTCTCCACTCATGAGAAAGCAAGAGGTACCAGTTACAAACATTTTGAAAGATGGGCTTATTTCACCAGACAAGATCTGAATCCAGATGCCAGCATTCCCACATTGGACCAAAAGCTAAATAGTTTTAATTCTTTCCAAGAAATAGCAGCTAAAGAAATATCTTCAGATAGAACAGAAAATGTATGGACATCCTTAGGACCTGATGATTGGCGAAATACAACAGGTTGGAATCCCGGGATAGGAAGGGTAAATGAAATTGCTGTTCATCCGGAAGACCCTAATACTGTTTTTGTTGGGACGCCACAGGGAGGTTTATGGAAAACAACAAATTTAGGGCAAACCTGGGAGCCACTTACTGATTTTCTGCCCTCTCTCGGCGTGTCAGGTATCGTCATTAATCCTATTGATCCGGAAATTATTTACATTGCAACGGGCGACGCCTATGCTAGTGATTCCTATGCAACGGGAGTTTATAAAAGTTTGGATGGAGGTCAAACATGGGAAATAACATCACTGAGTTGGGAATATATTCAGTTCAGAAAAATGAGAAAAATGGCTATTAATCCGCTCAATCCGGAAGTTGTTCTAGTCGCTACTACCCAAGGTCTTTATAAAACCTCTGACGGTGGTGAAACTTGGGGTTTGCAGCAAGCAGGGGATTTTTACGATGTTAAATATAAACACAGAGACACCTCGATTTTATACAGTATTACTATCGGAGGTTTTTTTCTATCTGAAGATGGCGGAAAAACCTTTAATCAAATCACAGATGGTTTCACCTCTTCCGGAATCAATAGAATCGCGATGGCTACAACGCCTGCCAATCCCGATAAAGTTTACATTCTTGGAGGTAATTCTGATGATAGTGGTTTTCATAGTTTTCAGGTTTCAAATGATGGCGGAAAAACATTTTTTACTACTTTGACCAGAACGTCTGATAATAATATGTTAGGATATGCTCTTGATGGAACAAGTGAGGGCGGTCAATCATGGTATGATCTGGCATTGGCAGCAAGTCCAACTGATGAAAATTTAGTTTTTACAGGGGGTGTACATATTTGGTACACTCCAGACGGTGGTTATACATTTCACAATTTAACCAATTGGTACTATCCCAATAGCGAAAATTATGTCCATGCTGACATTCATTATTTAGGTTTCTGGGGGGACAGACTCTATTCAGGGAACGATGGTGGAATATTTTACACTGATAATTCAGGCTTTCGCTGGACAGATATATCTCCGGGCTTGAATATAAATCAAATCTACAGAATGTCATCCTCTGTGACGAATCCACAAATGTTAGCTACAGGAAGTCAAGATAATGGGTGTAATTTTTTCATCAATGGAGAATGGAGACATTTGAATGGTGGTGATGGAATGGAAGTAGGAATCGATCCTGAAAATCCAAATATTGTTTATGTAGCTTCACAATATGGCAATATCAGAAGAAGTACTAATGGTGGTGCGGATTTTCAGGGGATTAAACCGGAAGGCGAAACCGGTGCATGGGTTACTCCGTATAAGATTTCTCACACTTCTCCTAATATTATTTATGCCGGTTTCGATAATCTGTGGAAAACCGAGGATAGAGGTGACGAATGGGTGAAAATTACCAATTTTCCCGAGAATGGGTCAGGTAAAATTAATCAAATCGCCGTGGCTAAATATGATCCATCAATTGTATATTTTAGTCGAGGGTCTTCACTTATGAAAACGGTAGATGGGGGTGCCAGCTTTGCAACAATTTCCACAAGTAACCTTGGTAGTGGAACAATAAGTTATGTAAATGTTCATCCTAATGACCCTCAAACAGTCTATATCACTTATGGTGGATATACGGAAGGGGGCAAAGTTTTTATGTCCAATAATGGAGGAAATACTTTTTTTGATATTACCCGAAATCTCCCTAACATCCCTGTGAGATGTGTGACACCGGTTGAGGGTAATAATTCTGCTGTATATGTAGGAACCCAGTTTGGTGTGTTCTATTCTGACAGCACTCTTATTGACTGGTATTCTTACAACAAGGGTCTTCCCATATCCCAAGTCAATGAGATTGATGTTCAATACAATATAGATAAAGTAAGAATTGGAACTTATGGACGAGGTGTCTGGGAGGCAGAACTTTTTACACCTTTGGATATTTCACCAATTGCAGATTTCGACGCAGTCCAAAACACCATATGTCTGGGTGATTCAATACAATTTAGAAACAAATCTTTATTTAGTCAGTCTAATATAATCTGGGAATTTGAGGGCGGAAATCCTACTTTCTCAACAGACCTTAATCCAGTAGTTTATTACAATGAACCGGGCACATATTCAGTACAACTAATAGCTACCAATACATTCGGTTCAGATACTATTCAATCGGAGAATTTGATATATGTCATGGCCGAAGTAGGTGAAGAACTTCCTATAGTTGAAAGCTTTGAAGAGCCGGGACCTGTTGGTTTGGGCGAAATGTTCACATCATCTAATTCTGAATTATGGAAAGTTTCTGATGAAGCATCATATGTAGGTACTAATGCATTAGTTTTTGAAAACTATTATGAAAGTGAAGTAAATGTTGAAAAAGAAATAGTTTCTGTTTTAATTGATGCGACCAGTGTAGAAAATCCCGTTTTAACGATGAAATATGCTTTTGCATTAAAAAGTGGTACGTTGGATCTTCGTTCACGAATGCGAGTATATGCATCTGTTGACTGTGGAAACTCCTGGGTTTCGATAGCCAATCTTTTTGGTGCAACACTTAGAAATGATGTTCGAACCGAAGATTACTACATTCCTTCCTCTGAAGAGGAATGGAAGGAACTTAAAATAGATGCATTTCGAGATTCTAGCTTAGCTTTGAATGTTGAAGATGTGCTTTTAAAAATAGTATATGTTCCCGGAAATTTAGGCAATAATCTCTGGATTGATGATATCAAATTTGAGAATTTGATTGTGTCGACCCATAATCATCAGATTTCTAATTTTAAAGTTTTAATATACCCTAATCCTGCAACAGACATAGTTCACATGGAATTTGATAAGATTGGTGATAGTCAAACAACTATTGAATTGTTTGATAACATGGGTAGAAAAGTTCAAACCATTCATAATGGTTTTCTAGCTAAAGGAATGCAAAAAATCGAGTTCAATTCAGCTAAATTAGCAGCAGGAATCTACTATATTTCTTATGATGAAGGAAACTTGAATTCGAGATATAAATTTATGAAAAGGTAAAGTAGATTCTTTATAGTGAACAGCTTACTCAAATTTATTATTAATTAAAAAACATCATTAAATATTTTAATATAAATCAATAGAATCCTTTAATTAAAGGAAAATAGGCGCAATAAATAAATTCATAAATCAAATTACTTCGTATATATAGGTATATTTGTAATCATACATAATTATCCGGAAATGAAATATATCTACACTTTCTGCTTTTTCCTATCCTTTATTTTGGGTTCGTTGGCACAAAATTTGTCCAAAATCGATTCTCCCTTATTGGAAAAACTCCAAAATTCAGAAAATGAATATTTCGAAATATATCTGCACCTATCTGATAGAGTAAATATATATTCGATTCTGGAAGAAATGAGAACTGGGAGACTTTCTACTGATGACAGAGCCCGTCATGTTGTAACTTCCTTAAGAAATAAAGCTGAGGAAACTCAAGGAGAAATTCTTAAAGTCTTATTTCGAAAAAATGATTTATTGCACCCTGAAAGCATAAAATCTTTATGGATTACAAATGCTATTCAACTCTCTGCACATAGGGATTTAATTTATGAAATCA
>CALCSX010000330.1 GCA_937894165.1 uncultured Saprospiraceae bacterium
GCGTGGAAAATATATTCTTGGGAGGTTTTGTTACACCTAACGTAAGAGCTCAAGCGGGAAGCCTTTATCCAATTATATTTGGTAGCAAATACATGAGAGACGGCGATGGAAATATTGTTTATGATTCCAGACAATTTATAGGGAACAGTGTGAATCCTGCATTTGGTATGCCTGTGAGGGATCCTGATAATGCACCATTGGCCAATGTAAATCCCGAATTCGAATTAGGTTTTATCAATAATTTCAGCTATAAAGGCTTCACACTAACAGCTCAAATCGATTGGAGACATGGCGGTTATGCATGGGCAGGGAATACGAGATTACAGAAGCTTTATGGAATGGATGCTGTGACAGAGGATAGAGACACCCCTTGGGTTGGAGATGGCGTAAAAGGTTATTTAGATAGTGATGGAGAATTAATTGTCGAAGGAGATAATGACATTGCTATATTGAGAAATCAAGCTTACTGGTCAGTATACATGGATGCTATCGAAGAATCTAATATTTATGAGACTAGTTTTGTAAGATTAAGAGAAGTTAACCTAAGCTATGATCTACCGCGTACTTTTTTAGAGAACTTAGGGATTCAAAGAGCCAGTGTATTTGTAATGGGAAGGAACTTATGGTTGAGTACGAAGTATCCTAATTTTGACCCTGAGACTTCAGTAGGTGGTGCATCTAACTTCCAAGGATTGGAGTATGTAAACTTGCCACAGGTGAAAAGTTTTGGAGCCGGTCTAAGAGTTACATTTTAATAATCATTAAAAAGAAATATCATGAAATTAATAAAATATAAATTTTTACTATTATTGACGGTACTCTTGATAGGCTCATGTTCTCAAGAGAGAATGGATGAAATCGATACAGATCCGAACAATCCAACGGATGTTCCATTGTCATTGTTATTAGCCCCAATTCAAACAAATTTGGCTTATTCTGTAGTTGGTGGAGATATGTCACTATATGCTGCATCATGGAGTCAATTACAGACGGGCGTACATGCGCAAATTCACTCAGAAGGGGATAGATTTACTTATGCAAATAATTTGGTGAATAATACCTATAATTCAATTTATGTAAGTGTTTTGAACAACCTTCGTATATTGATAGAAAAAGCAGCTGATGAGGAATCACCTAGACCGGATTATCTAGGTATAGGTTTAGTTTTAAGAGCATATACTATTGGGATAGCTACTGAGGCTTGGGGTCGCGTACCCTATTCTGAGGCTGTTCAGGGATCTGCTAATAGACAACCTGCTTTCGATACCCAGGAATCAATCTATACCGGATCAGAAATAGGAATTCTAGCTACTTTGGATGAAGCAATAGATATTTTGGGTAATGCTACTTTGAATCCTGGAAGTTTTGATTTGATCTACGGTGGAAATATTGACAATTGGATCAAAGCTGCTCATTCCTTAAAGGCACACTACATGACAAGATTAAAAAACACATCTTATTATGATGCCAATGTAGTAATTGAATCAGCTATGAATGGCTTCACTAATGCTGCGGATGGTTTTATTTTTAATAAATTTACAGCGACTGGGACAGGCGAACATCCATGGAAGCAAGAAGCAGATGATAGAATTCATTTTGCGGTTAGCGAGTCATTCTATAGTCTTCTTACATCTAAAGGTGATCCTCGAGCAGAACTTTTCTTTGGTGAAGAAGTGGTTCCGGCACCTAATGGAGCTGCCGAATTAGATCAGGCAGGAAACTTATATACCAAACCTTATGATTATATACGTTCAACGTCACCGTTAGAATTTCTGACTTATGACCAGTTATTATTTGCAGAAGCTGAAGCCCACCTTAGTCTAGGAAATTCTGGGGAGGCATATGAAGCCTACTTAGATGGAGTACAAGCTGCTTTGTTAAGGGTTATGGGGGCTGAAGATTCGGATACCTTATATGTAATGGATGCTTCAATTGCTGTTGGCTCGGACAATCTTACATTGAATCATATTATTGAGCAGAAGTATATATCTTTCTATCCTTTCCAGACATTAGAAGCTTATGCAGAGTATAGAAGAACGAAAATTCCTAATTTGCAGAATCCTAATGGTCCTATTCCGGGAAGGTTCCCATATCCTCAAGGTGAGATTGATAACAATGGAGCTAATGTTCCGGATGTACCTTTGTATCCAGGTCCGGGTGTATGGTGGGATGACTTAACTGAGGACTAGTAAGTTTATTATAAAACTAAAAATAAATAAAAGATGAAAAAAATAATTAATATATATATAGCTTTATTAGCTGTTGTTTTAATAACAGGTTGTTTTAAGGAGCATAGTGAAATCGTTCCCGGCGGGGAAGCTACAGAATCAATAAAAATCACAAATGTGACTTCCGGATTTTACAATTTTCTAGACCCAGAGATTGCGCAGATTACTTTCACGATTGAAGCAATACCTAATCAAGTTGAATTAGAAAGTGTAGAAATGCTAGTTTCATATAATTCTACTGCGGATGCTGATTTTAGGATTTATGAAACGTATTCAACTTTTCCTGTTACAGAAACAATTACATTAGAGGAGGCTGCAAGTTTTGAGGGATTATCCCTTAATGACATGACAATTGGTGATTTATTTCGTTACAAGTTTAGGTTAAATTATACTGATGGTGCAACAAGATTAACACCAGTGGTTGTATTAGCAAACGTATCTTGTCCTTCTAATCTCGCCGGTGTGTATACTGCAATGACTACCGGTACTTCTACAGATCCATGTTGTCCAGAAGAGACAACAATAACTAGTGAAGTTACAATATCAGCATTAGGAAATGGGCAGTATCAGATTAATGATTTCTCTGCTGGATTATATCTTGCTTGGTATGGACCTGATGGCGGAAATTATGGCATAACTAGTCAAGATCAATCGCCTGGCAGGATCAGGGACGTTTGTAATGTTATAACATTTTATGATACAACTGAACCATTTGCTACACAAGTTACAGGATCAGGAACGGTGGATGATGAAACAGGTGATATAACTTATACATGGACGAATGGATACGATGATACCGGGACAGTAACACTTACAAAAAAATAGGAAATATTTAGTTTTAATAGAAATAATAATTGAGCTCTGGAATTTTCAGGGCTCAATTTTTTTATAATTAGTATTGCAAAAGATGGTCTAAAGTGGTTTTTTTAGCTAGCCTGTTAAAGATGAAATTGATAAAGGGGAGAAAGCCTTTTTTAAATTTTTTAATAAGTTTTAGCCTGAATTTAAAAATATTTAAAAATAATATTTTTAAATTGCCGAAATTTATAGATATAAAGAAATTAATATGAATCGTTTATACATTATATTATTCGGTTTTGTTTTTATAAGCATGCCTATTTTATTAAATGGGCAATGCAACCATGCTGATGACTATAAAGCACTAAGGGCTTTGTATTTAGCCACAAATGGAGATGAATGGGAGGATAAAGATGGATGGCCTTCAAAAGCTTTCTTTGAATCCAATTCTGAACCTCCTATTGATCTAGATATGAGTGGCTGGGAAGGTATTGGTTGTGCTGATGAGGATAGAGTGGATAAGATCTGGATGTTGGATAATAATTTAAATGGCACTATTCCTGCTGAAATCGGTATGGTGAGTAATTTGACTTGGCTTATGCTTGCAGAAAATGAATTAAGTGGTGGAATCCCAAAAGAGTTGGGTAATCTTTTGAATTTAGAGGAGATGGATCTTTATTCTAATCTATTGAGTGGTAATATCCCACCTGAATTAGGTAATTTATTAAAATTAAAAAATTTAGAATTGCATGATAATCAGTTATCTGGTAAAATTCCAAAAGAAATTGGAGATTTACAAAATATTTTAGTTATCTATTTTCACAATAACCAGCTCTCTGGAAGTATACCTAAAGAATTTGGTGATCTAGAGAAACTGAGATATTTAGCTCTTGATAACAATCAATTAAGTGGCAGTATTCCACAAGAATTTGGAAATGTTAATTCATTGTTTTATTTATCGCTTGCGGATAATCAATTAAGTGGAAATATACCTTCCGAATTAAGTGATATATATTTAATTTAGGAACTCTTATTCTTCGTGGAAATGATCTGAATGGGAACATTCCTGATGAATTAGGAAATCTATTTTATATTGAAAGTCTGGATTTTTCTGACAATAATTTGAGTGGAAACATCCCAAATAATCTTGGAACACCTCAAAGGTTAAGATCAATAAAATTACAAAATAATCAATTAACTTGTTTTTTAAATTTAAAGGATATTTAAAAATAAGCCATCCT
>CALCSX010000331.1 GCA_937894165.1 uncultured Saprospiraceae bacterium
GATGATTTTAAATATTAAAAATGATGTGAATTTTACTATTGTTTGACCCCTTAGACATTCAAATATACAAATTACTTTCCAACAAACAAATGTTTTTTTGAAATAATTTCTAAATTTAACTTAATAGCAATATAAAATAACTAATATTTTAATAATATCGACATTTTATATTTACTATTAATTTACGCAATTAAAAGGCATTCGTGCAAACTATCTCTTTAAAAATATGATAATTGCAAATAAATTACAGAATTAGGAGTCTTTCTACAAAAAGTAAATTTATTGACATTTTCAAGGACATGAGATTTTTAGACAAAAAATATTGCCTGATCATAAATTTAGGAGACCGTCGAGTACCTAAGATAAGATTAGGAGGAGTGAAATTATAGGCGGGATTGAATTAATTGAAAAATGCAAAATATTAGACGCGATTTTAGACGCACGGCCGTGCGTCTATACGGGACTTGGGTGTTTCAGGTGTGGATGCGGATGGGAATTAGAACCAAGGAATTATGGTAATATTTAGGCAAAAATATTCATTGAAAAATATTGAATGAATTTATTAGATGCAAATAAATTCGTTTAAAATGAAAGGCAATATTTTGAATGAGACGCAATGAATTGCGTGAGACGCAAAATTTTGCGTCCCTACGAATTCAAAAATGAAAAACGTTTTCGCTATGAAAATCAAAATCATATCATCATATAATCATATCATCAAAACCCCCGTTCTACAACCCCTCCTTTCTTGCTATCCACCACCACCTTGGCGCCTTTGGGATTGCCATTAACGATCCAGCGGACTTTGACAGCTTCCATGCCGGGAATATTCGGAACTTCAATTTGCTCAGGCATATATTTCTGTTCATTGGTAAGGTTGAAATCTTCGTTTTCGACGACCATTCCGGCAATGACTTTTGCTCCCTCCAGTCGGATATAATCCGGTCGCTCTATCTTATATTTGATATCGTGGGCTGAATGGGTAGGGATGATCCTTTCGTTCATCACCGTGGCTGTGACCTCAAATAATTTGCCACCCAAATCCTTAGTTTTAATGTCGATGACATTGAGCTTCGGCGTACTGAAGGCATGGTAGAGCGTAAATGCCATATTCCTGTGCGCATCTTCCTGCAACATAAAGCCCGGGTGGTTTCTGATGTAATTTTTCTTCGGTCCTCCGATTTCTATTTCTCCGAACTGTGGATGATCGAATTTCTTCCAAGGCACATATCCGTCGCCGAAAAGAAGGTATTTGTCAAACTCGTAGAACTGATTGCTCTCCCATCGGTTTTGCTTATCTTCCTTATAAAAAAGCTTGTAAGAGGTCATCAACTCATTGCTGAAGGTAAAAATCCCCCGTGTAAGCGAGAAAAAATCTATTTCTCCACCATAAACGGTGTATAAATCCTTGTGAATGATGAAATAATCATAGCCGGGCACTATCCTCTCCCCCAATTTTCCAATGATATCATAAACTTGTGCATCTTCTCTTGTATAATATTTCTCGTCCATCGCCGCTCCCGGACCTCTCAACAACATTCCGCCATAATTGTGGTAGCTTTGCGCTCCGGCTATATTGGGATGCTTCATTACAAATTCTTTCACAGCTCTTGTCTCAGGAAGCGTACCCGGGTAAAATAAAGCTCCTCGCTGCACATAATCAGGTTGCCAGTTCCAGGCCCAATCTCTGTTGGGATCATAAGTGCCGGTCATATCTTCATTGACTTTTCCGTCTCCATCATTATCAATTCCCTCATAACCTAGCATTTCATACTCCCCTGCCTCATTGGGCTTGGCGCGGATCATTCTCTGTGGATATTCCGGATCAACTTTCCATCTCCCAGCGGGGCTTTTACGGCGCATCATAACTATATTGCCATCGCCATCCAAATCATCATATTTGTCCTCCGCGATCAATCCATCGCCATCATCGTCAAATGGCATTCTTCCTGTTCTGGAAGAGTTGGCAGTATTGGGTTCGTAAAGAAAATATTCACGTGAATCAGGGCTTATCGTGGGAAGAATGTAGAATATTTTATCTTTCAATAATTGCTTTATAAAATCCACATGCTCGAAACTCTCAGCCAAATACCAGGCAGTGTACAAGGCAACTTCCGTACATTGCAACTCATTGGCATGGATGTTCCCGTCGATGTAAAAACCGGGTTTGTGCTCAGGTTTTCCGGTAGTAAAATCTGTGATATGTAGTGCCAATATATCCCGACCTTCATAAGATTTTCCAATGACTTCTACTTTTACTAAATCGGGATATGCTTTCGCCAAATCATTGCAAAAATCTGTGATCTGTTGGTGATTGTGATAAAGATCCCATGACATAGGCACTTTGGGATTTGAAGGGGAACCTATGGCACGCATTCCGGTAAGATCAGCCGGTAATTGATTTTCAGTTTGAGCTGATAAATTGAATGCCAGAAAGCTTAAAAAAAATACTATTATTCTCATTCTAATTCTTATTTCAAATTGACAACTAATGTTTTGCGACCAGCCGTGGCACATCCCGCTTCGATGCTGATATCACCCTTTCCTGAAATCAGCCAGCTATATTCAATATGTTCACCGGGATTGAGAGGACCACTGAGAGCCATTTTACGTCCTGAAATGATCTGCTGTTTATCGGAAAGCTTCACTTCAGCCTTCATCTTAGAGGTAAATCTCACCTTTTCGCCCACCTCTGAATAGGTAGGTAGCAGTCCTCGATTGTACACTTTGACAGTCACTCTGCTGACTCCTCCACCTAATGACTCCACTCGGGCAGGACTTATTTCTATCATCGGCATAGACTTAAGAAAGGAGGTCACAAAAGGCAGATGGGCAGCAGCGGATTCCTCCATAAATTTGCGGGGTGGGTTCATACTGGCAAGCGGAAAAACTCCTCCCACTTCCACTTTTTGTCCCGGAAAATCGGGATGATCCACCTCTTTCCAATCAAAAAATACATTAGAAACTTGCTCTTTCTGAGTCCACTCTAGCAATTTGGTATCATCGACTTTAGATTTCTTATCATCCTTTTTCTTGTCGCTTTTATCCTTTATCACAGTGCTATCTTGTTCCGATTTATCCTTCATTTCGGTGCTGTCTCGCTTCTCGGATTTTTCATCCTTATCTGTGGGCAGCCACCAGCCGGGGGTACTAAAACTATATTTTCCGGCGTGATAATAAACTGTTTGCGAAAGTGAGCCATCGCTGAGCGGCATTTTCGGTGCATCCTCTAATTTTGTCTTTTCATTATACAATTTAGAAACCACAGCAGAAACCTTCGCATCTTTTTCCAACCAACCTTTCAGAATTCGATCTGAAGTTAATTTGGAATCATATTTTACTGCTTCAGACAAATTATTTGCCGGACCAATATTAATCACAGCATAAATTTCTTGATTTCTATTCAGCAATTCGAGAAAAGCTCTTGTCTCATCTTCCGATGCCATATAAGGACCGGCTCCTTCGGAAAAAATTGGATATTCATAGGCAAAATTTCGATCAATATTGACACCTCTCGAGCCATCTTCATTGTATTTCCCATCGCGGTCATTATCTATTCCTTCAGTGAGCAGTTGATACTTTCCTAATTCTCCTTTTTCCATATCTGCTTTTACCAATAATCTTGCATCATCACTGCTTAATATGTATTCGCCGGTTGGATCTTCTACACGCATTTGAGTTATAAAACCATCATTATTTAGATCTTCATAGGGGTCATCACCTACCCTCCCGTCACGGTCATCGTCTGTCGCAGTAGCATTTCCACTTCTGACAGCATAGGGTTTATTTTTATAGGAATTCAAAGCGTCTGGATTGAGCGAAGGGATGATGTAAACACTTCTGCCTTCGAGCCAAAGAGCGAGGGAATCTTTTCCTGCATTCACCATTTCCCGGCTTAAACTCATCAGAAATGTGGTGCCTGCGGGGTGTTTCCCATCGGCTCCGGCCACTAGAACCAGGGCGGGCTTCGGCGAATTGGGTGTTTCTGAAAGGGTCAACATCCACAAATCCTGACCTCCTGCGCTTTTGCCGATAGAGCTGACCTTTGAATAGCTCTTTTGAGATACCGCCAGGCTTTTTAGCTCCTTTTCAATGGTATTATTATCGTAAAAATCCAATTGCGCCCATGCGACATGAGAAAGGAGCAGAGCGAATGATAATAAAAATAATTTTTTCATGTATGCACTTTAAAAAGAGGGATAATAATATTCTTATGAATAAAAAAGAAGGACATGCATTTAAGGTCTCTTCAAAAGGACAAATTAATATTTTTCCGGATAATTTTATAAATATTAACTGATTATTAACGCCGGTGGCTTTTTCCGGGGGAATTCGGCAGTGTTGAGCATTGATTAGTAATTACTTAGGTTTATGGGGCAAAAAAAATAAAATATTTCTTTCATTTATGTTGCAGGAATTCAACTAAGGAATTATATTTGCATCGCATTTGAGAAAATGTACAAAGGAAGCCTCCTTAGCTCAGC
Organism: uncultured Saprospiraceae bacterium; assembly: GCA_937894165.1. Taxonomy (GTDB): domain Bacteria; phylum Bacteroidota; class Bacteroidia; order Chitinophagales; family Saprospiraceae; genus CALCSX01. The sequence continues at coordinate 4,485 of CALCSX010000331.1, forward strand.
TGGTTAGAGCAACGGACTGTTAATCCGTAGGTCCTTGGTTCGAGCCCAAGAGGGGGCGCAGAGGTAGCAAGTATTTGCTACCTTTTTTTGTTATAATACTTTAGTCTCTGCAAGAAAAGTCCAATTACTGCGTTACTCTCGTATTTGAATCAGT
>CALCSX010000332.1 GCA_937894165.1 uncultured Saprospiraceae bacterium
TTAATGAACTATATTAGTCAAATATTAATTGAGAAAGAAATACTATTTGGTATTTTGTGCTGATGGGGGGATTTTAACGTCATGATGTAATAAGTAGGTTTTTGAATGGTAAATCCCAATAAATTTTGAAATTGCCACATATCTTAATGGATATTTGTCCATTGGTTTCGTTGCAAATACTCTCCATAGCATTGCTATGTATGCGTTTTGTGCCTTACCAAAAAACAAATCTCGTATTAATTTAAAGTGACTTTCCGAAATTTAATTGGGATAAGATGTTTTGATCTTGTTTAAATTGTATTTTTTAATTTTTTTATAAACACAAAACATTTTATCATGAAAAATCTTTATTTAAACGGCCAAACGGCCAAACGGCCAAACGGCCAAACGGCCAAACGGCCAAAATGATATTTCACTTTTTGAAAAAGTAAAAATATTATTAAGGTACGGTATAATCTGCATCTTTGTATTAGCATTGAGTTTACCCACAATAGAAGCACAAACTTCTACCGGAAGGTTTGCAGTAGGACGAAATCCGGATATAAATTATCATCAAGATTTTTCAGATCATAAGATTTGGGCGCAAGTGATAAATGATGATCCTTCAAGTACGCACGACTTTACCTTCCAGTACCGTATTTCTGCGGGTGATAATTTACAACTTCATGATTATGCCGCAAAAGGCTACACTAGAACGTTTGTGCCTACTGGAGCCATATTTGAGCATTGGTTATTGGAGAAAACCGTTACTTTAGCATATGAGGAAATAGCGACGGAAGTTTTATATTTCAATACATTTGACGAGCAATATAAAGTTTTATGGGTGGACGTTCGGGTAAAAGATGAAAATGGAAATTATATATTAAGGCATGATGGCATTGACTTTAGTATGCAGAATCCTACAACCCAATGGAGTATTCCATTTGATTTTTTTGATAATGATTTGGGATCCTCCCCGGCTTTTGTTAAAGATGTTAATTTAAATGCTTTTGATGAAATGAATACTCCATTGCAGGTTCGACCCCCTCATTCATATGATGCTCCAATACATTGGTTCGTATTAGGAAAGGTTTTTCTAGATGTTACCGGAAGCTATGAGAGTGAATGGGCTTCAGTTATTAATGATACCTATGAAACTTGGGATGAGAATTTTTCTATTCCACAAAATCCTGGCCTTCATCGGTTAAATGAAATTAGACTTATAGATGAAGAAAGCCAATTATATATAACAGGTGAAACACATTTTATAGGAAATCTATTGCAGGTTATTTCCGGAGTCCGAACTGATGAAAATTGGGATAAGACTATACATATGGGAGGGGGTCTCTTAGTTGGAAGCGATGCAACATTGACCTTAAATAATTCTTTGGTTCAGGATCAAATGGAAGGAATTACTCTTGAGGCTGGTGCGACTTTGAATGCAAATGACACCTACTTTACTGACAATCTTGTGTCTATTAGAGTAAAAGCGGGTGATCCTTCAAAAATTACTAAAATAAACTTAAGTCAAGTGCAATTTGCAGGAATTGGACAACTTAAAACAAGTCCTGAAGGAAGACACTATCCATTTGCACATATTAAAATAGATCCGGGAGCGAAAGTAGAAATAAATGTTGCTGATCAAAACGACTTAGGTGTCAAAATGCTCCAAGCAGATTATGGAATCTATTCAGAAGGAGATTTAGTTACTATCAACGGTGCTGAAATTAACTATGAATATAAGGCAGTTTCAGCACTTGGATTAGGAGGATATGATTTTCCCCTATTTAGCGAATCTTGGGAATTTTTGGACCACGAATATTTTGTTGGAGGTACTCTTTCCATACCGTTAATTAAAGAAAGAGAGCGTGGTATAGGAATATACAGCACTACCGATAATCCGGCATATTCTCAGTTTTTAACAGTTAATGCTACTTCTGTGATGCCTTTAAAAATTATTTATCCCAATGTAGGCATTGAATTGGATGAAGTTACTACCAATATGAGAAATGTCTATATTGAAGATGCACAAACTATAGGTATCAATGTCTATAACAATAATCCTCTAATACCTAGGAATTTGTCAATAAATGACTCTGAAATTAATAAAGCTAAAACGGGTGTTAATATTCGAAATCATTATGTTTTTGGTAATACATTGCTAATTGATAATATCGAAGAGATAGGGGTTGATCTGTATGGTCAATGTAGTTTTAGATTATTTGACTCTGATGTTTTCTCTGAGAACATAGGAGTAAGGTTCTTATTTACACGGGATGGCTTAGCTCAAATTAGAGATTGCAATATTGACGCTACATTAGGAATATATCAATTGCTTGCTCAGAATAATAATACGCATATTAGTCAATCAACAATTACCTCGAAGAGCCATGGATTTTTAAGTGTAGCAAGTTCGTTAACAACAAATATTATCCGAGATAATACATTCGACGCATTTTCAACCTCAGGAAATTTTAATGTTTCTTCTGCGATTACCAATAGGACTAGAACACAAATAAATGCTAAAAATAATATTGTTAATCTAAAAGGTGCCAAATATGGTGTCAACCTACTCAACACTAATTATAATTTATTTGAAGATAATTTTGTAGAGTTTTCAGGGACTCAATCCGCTTCTTACAACAAAGGAATCGGAATGAATATTAAAGGGGGTGTATCTAATAATCTTATCTGTAACACGATAAACCAACAAATTATAGGTACCAGCATAGGAACTATAGGTATTGCCTCTAACATCAGCCATATGAATTTATTGAGAGATAATAACTTACATGATTTATCTGTGGGAATCCAATTTTACAATGACAATAGCGATGCGCAGGTGATTGGAAACTATTTTGACGGTCACATCTACGGCTTGAATTATGGAGAAGAAACCAGTCAAGGTTACAATATTGCGTTTACAGGGGATCAAATCTTAAGAGGAAACCAATGGTTTGATGAGAATAGTGTATTCGGATTTGAAGACGCTAATTTTTTTGGAACAGGAAATGAAGCTGAAGAAAGTGCATATAGAGTTAACCCAAACCATAATCCTGTTATTGGTGCTAAATCTAGGCCAGATGATATTAATCCTGCTATTGGTTGGTTTTTTAATCAAACAATGACCCAGAATTATACGAGAAGTCAGACATGTTCATCTTTAGACTTACTCAGTCCACAGCTGCCTTTGGCTTCTGA
>CALCSX010000333.1 GCA_937894165.1 uncultured Saprospiraceae bacterium
GTTTGAATATGCCACTGGAGCGGGGTTTATAGTCCCGATTGCAGGAAATATTCTTCGAATGCCCGGCTTGCCGGGAGTGCCGGCAGCAGTTGGAATGAAGATTGATTCCAATGGAAAAATATCAGGTCTATCCTGATGAACTTTTAAATAGATAGGTAGTTTATCTGTCGATTAGAAACGAAAATTATATTAAATTTTATTAAGCAATTATAAATAAAAGATGCAAAGCAAAAATTTTATCTTAATTCTGGGGCTTTTAATCAATACATTTCACCTTTTTGGACAAATAATGGAATTTGATACTAAAAAGTCTAACATTAGCAAGTCAGAAAACTTAAAAACTATGTTTTATGACTATGAAACTTTTGATTTTAATGGTCAAGTCTTCAATGAAAGTTTCAGAGAGGAATATCAGAGGTCTAATAGAAACGGATTTGTTGAGATAGACCTAAAAATAGGAGAGGAGGTTTATAAGTTGGATTTGGAAGAAATAAATCTTCTTTCGAAAGATTATTTTGTTTCTGTATTTGATGGTGAAAAAACCACTAATATAAAAGAAAAACCAAGTGTCAAAACATATAAAGGATATCATAAACCTACAGGGAAACAGGTAAGATTAACTATTGACAAAGGATTTATTTATGGCTTTATAGAAACGGGTAAAACAACAATGTATATAGAACCCGTTTTCTATTATGAGCCTGAAGTTAGTAAAGATATATTTTTTATTTATGATATAAAAGATGCGGCTCCTGTTCCCGATAGGAAATGTGCTGCTGATTTTACAAAAGAAAGTGTTCCTCACTTTGATAAGGGACATGAAGGCGACAGGTCATTGGGATGTAAGGAGATCCAATATGGAATTGCTTCAGATTATTCAATGTTCTCTAAATATGGTGGACAAATAGGTATTCAGAATCGCAATATTGGTGTTGTAAATAATTTTCAACCCAATTGGATAGATGTATTCGATTATGATTATAATTTTTTGATTTCAACACAATATATTTCTAATTGCTCCACTTGTGATCCATGGACGAATTCGAATGATTCCGGGGCATTACTAGATGATTTTAGTGATTGGGGCTCAGAGGGGAATTTTGGAGTAACTATTGATGTTGCCACTTTATGGTCAGACAGAAATTTTGATGGAGCTACTATCGGCTTGGCATGGTTAAATGCTGTATGTAATAATAATATTAAATACAATGTGTGTGAAGACTTTTCCTCCAATGCTGAATTTATCAGAGTATTAGTTGCCCATGAATTAGGACATAATTTTGGAGCTAATCATGATGCACCGGGGTCTAATACAATAATGGCTCCTTCAGTTAATAATTCGACCACTTGGTCTAGTAATTCACAAACGCAAGTTAATGGCTATATGAACAATTGGTGGGTTAATTGTGACTCAGATTGTGCTCCGGATCAAGAGCCTGAAGCAGATTTCGGCTCAGATGTACAGGAAGGTTGCGCTGAACTTGTCGTTAATTTTATAGACGATTCCGAAGGTAATCCAACCTCATGGGCATGGAGTTTTCCAGGAGGAATACCTGCGACTTCTAACTTACAAAACCCGACTGTAGTATACTCAAATCCCGGGAATTATGAAGTTACTTTGATCGCTACGAATAGTATTGGCTCTTCTACAGAAACGAAATCAAATTATATTACAGTCAATGGTTTTGAATCACTAGACATTGAATTGGTTCAAAATGGTGGATCTGTGTCCTTCATTAACAATTCTGATCCCAGCAATTTGTACTTTTGGGATTTTGGAGATGGCACCACTTCTAATGATTTCTCACCTACTCACACTTATGGTCAAAGTGGAATAGTAACAATAACTGTAGAAGGAATAGGTGAATGTGGAATGGAGACTCTAACTTTTAACATTACCATAATTCTTCCAATAATTGCAGATTTCTTTGGTGATGTTACAGAGGGGTGTGCACCATTAATGGTTCAATATATTAACTTGTCATCGGAGGAAGCTACAAATTATGAATGGGAATTTGAAGGTGGTAATCCTTCTTCCTCAACCTTATTTAATCCACTTGTAAGCTATGATACACCAGGTGTTTATTCGGTAACTCTAACAGCAACAAATTTGTTTACTTCCGATGTAAAGGAAGAAGTAGGATACATAATTGTTAATCCTGATCCTGTTGCGGAATTTGAAATAGTTCAAGATGAAGCATTTATTAGCACCATAAATAATTCACAAAATGGAGAAACCTACCTATGGAATTTTGGTGATGGAGCTACTTCCCTAGATTTTCAGCCTACTCATACTTATACAGAGAGTGGAAATTATGTTGTAGAATTACAGGTGACGAACTCATGTGGAACAGTGAGTCAAACTTTTTCAGTTAATGTGAACCTTGGCGTCAGTGCAAACTTTAGTTTTAATACCAATTCAGGTTGTGCTCCATTAGTAGTTCAATTTAATGATGAAAGTGCCGGAGATATCGATAGTTACTCCTGGTCCTTTCCTGGTGGAACTCCTAATACATCGACCCAAGCGAATCCTATAGTTACCTACAATATTCCAGGTACATATA
>CALCSX010000334.1 GCA_937894165.1 uncultured Saprospiraceae bacterium
TTATTGCGCCTATGCCTGAAATAAATACCAAAACAACACCTATTTGGGCCCAAAGACTGCTTACTTCCGACCATAACCTGATAGCTAGAAGCATTGTAGCCAATCCCCAAAGAATAAAAAATAGCGTGAGGAGCCATTTTTGTTTTCCTAATGCATATTCGCTTATCATTCTCCAACTCAGTTTAAATTCCGGGCTTACAAAATGTAAAACAAGCAAACTAAAGATTGATATTGAACTTAAGATAATGACGATTATAGGTAGCATATCCATAAATTTTATTTCTCTTGAAAGTTAATCATCCAGTTAATGCCGTATTTATCCGAAAACTCTCCAAAATAAGCGCCGAAAAACATATCTGCCATGGGCATGGTAACATTTCCGTCCGCGGAGAGCTCCTTGAAAAGTCTGTCTGCTTCTTCTCGTGATTCGGGTTCCATGCAAATATGCATTTTGTTGTCATTTGCCAGCGAGAATCCCATTTCCTTAGGTGCATCGGTACCCATTAAAATATGATCTCCGAGGATAGGCAACTCAACGTGTAAAACCATTTTCTTAATGCTTTCCGATATTGGAGGATGTTCGGTGTTTTCAGGTATATCTTCGAATCTCTGAATACCTTTTCCTACAAATTCTGACTTAAAAACTGATTTGTAGAATAGAAAAGCTTCTTCAGTTTTTCCGTCAAAATTTAAGTAAGTACAAACTCTTGCCTTCTTACTTGATTTGTTGTGCTGGCGAAGTTGAAACTTTGCTTCCAAGTATTGATCCAGATTTTCAAGAGCCATGGTGAAGCCCTCTTTAAAGCCTAATTCAATAATTTTCTCCAAGTCTGCGAGATTATCGTATTTGGCCGTGATAGTCACCAAGGTTTTTTCTCCATTTTCGGAGAACTCATTCGTCCAGTGCGTCCTTGGCATTTCCTTACTTTCTCTTCCATTCTCGTCGCAGAAAGCATCTAATCCTGAAAACATGGAATGCCGGTCTATTTTAATATAATCATTCTTGCCCCAATGCTTTTCGTTTTCAGGGCTGATCATTGCGTAGAGCCACATTCCTCCCTCTCTAAAATCCATCGACTTGGTTTCTGTACGATAAGGTTTTGGTGCCCACCATTGGTCGAGAATCTGCGGATTTGTCCAGGCTTCCCAAACCAATTCAAGGTTGGCGGCAAATTCGCGCTTAACGTTTACTGTATTCGTTTCTTTGTTGACGGTAAAGTCAAATTGTAGGTGATTTTTCATTTTCTTTTGGATTTTAATTGTTCAAGAACTATGTCCAGTTGGTCGAAGCGTTTCGCCATTAGTTGTTTGAATTGTTCCAACCATTTTTCTATATCTTTCATTTTATCGGCATTTAAATGGTAATGAATTTCTCTGCCTTTTTGCTCTTGGCTTAATATCTCACACTCGGTGAGAATTTTCAGATGTTTTGAGACGGCTTGTCTGCTGGATTCGAAGTGGTCAGCGATGGCATTTGGTGTCATAGCTCCCACTGTCAGGAGCATTATTATGGCTCTCCTTGTAGGGTCAGCGATAGCTTGAAATACATCTCTGCGCATAATACGGGGTTTATAGTTGAACAATTATTTCTCATCTAAGACTCTTGAAAAAAATACGGATATCAAATTCTTAATGAGAAACCGTTCGGTTGCAAATATAAATACAAAAATTGATTTTGCAAAATATTTTATTATTTTAGTACCTATTTTGGTGAGTAATTCGACTTAAAATGATATTAGGGCTGTCCCTATTAAAGTAGGATATTATCCTCTATGATTTGCGGAAATAGAAGTCAGAATGCATTAATTAAACGATTGTCTGAATAGGGGGGATTGTTTTGTCCTAGTCTTAAACAACTTGCTGAAAGATTGCAAATGTTCGAATCCCAAGCCATAGGCAATTTCACTTACAGAAAGATTGGTAGTCGATAGTTTTTCTTTCGCTTTTACAATCAATTTTTCATGAATGAATTGCTGCGTGCTGAGACCTATAAGCGTCTTCAATAATCGACTTAAATAGTTTGGCGATACATTCAATTTATCAGCAACATAGTGCACCGTGGGTAAGCCTTTCATCGCTAAATCATCGCTGTTAAAATAATCGACGAGTAGCGATTCCAGACGATCCAGGATTTGATGATTTGTTTTTTCTCGCATAATAAATTGTCGATTGTAAAATCGATTTGCATAACTTAAAAGATTTTCGACGTGAGAAATGATAATTTGCTTACTGAATTTATCAATATTTGAATGATATTCTTGTTTGATATTATTAAAAATGCCATTTATGATCCCTTCGTCTTTTTCTGAGAGAAAGAGTGCTTCATTTACTGCATAATTAAAAAAATCGTACTGCGACATTTTCTTTATTAGAGTTGTATTCCATAAAAAATCACTATGTATCAAGAGTACACTACCAGATTGATTTAAATGTTCTGAATCAGTGTCAATTTCAGCCCGCAAAATCTGCATTGGCGACATAAAATAGTATCCCTTCATCAAAATCACACTTTTGCTGACCATAGAAAAGCTTATTATTAACATTTCTTTTGATTGAAATAGAATAAAAGTTAAAAGCTACTTTCACTTCTGAAATTGTACCCGGCAGTTTAAAATCAGCATAATTTACTACACTTATCAGTGGATTTTCAGGCTTTGGTAACCCCAAGAACTTATGTGCGTCAGAGATTGTGTCTATTTTGTTGAGTTTTTGATGATTCATTGTACAAAACTATTTATAATTGATCAATTATAGGTCCGCTGCTTAGAAATCCCTGTAAGAATTGCACTACTTTCCCAAAGTTCCTCAGACCGATCCATATTGTAGGATTCAAGAGACGATTCTATTTCCTTTCTACCTTCAAAGTATTGACCATTGGTGGAAGCTAATGAAGTATCCGTGATAAGTCTTGCCAATGCCGCTCCCGATTCTTTTGGAGTGTGAATATTCTTCACAAGTAGTGTTCTCATTAAAGGTAATATATTGGGCATTAAATAGTGCCACATAAAGCGCATGATGAGAGAATATTCTCGTGCCAAGCCTGTGCCGGGCATCATACCCGGGTCAAATGCGTTTACTGTTATTCCATCCGGCAGTCTCCGGGCAAGGCCGTAAGTAAAATAAATATTTGCAAGTTTTGATGTTGCATATCTGCGTCCGACATCATCATTAGCATCGTCATTGGATGCTTCCGGACCCATATTTCCTTTTGCAAGTTCCGAAGTAATGTTCCAAGCCGGTCCCGGTACACGAGAAAAAGCAGGTAATCCTTCCATTTGAGCCGGATCGTGGGTGCCACTCGCCACAACAACGATGCGAGCCGGTTTATTTAATAGGGGAAGCAACAAATTTACCAACAAATAATGTCCTAAGTGATTTACACCAAAGGTCATTTCAAAACCGTCCTCGGTGAGTTTCCGCACTCCCTGTGTTCCTGCATTGCAAATGATCCCTTTTAGCGGCAAGTCACCTTTATTTAATCGATTTTCTAGATTTTTAGCAAATGTGCGTATCGAAGCCAAAGATGCAAGGTCTAAGGACATCGCTTCTACTTTGCTTTCATCCTGACTAAATTTACGCAATTCTTCCACTGCAACACCGGCATTTGAGGCACTTCTGCATGCGATAATTAAATGAAAAGGTGTATTTCCTTGCAATAGTGCTTTGGCACATGCAAAGCCCAATCCTGAATTTCCTCCGGTAATTATTACGAGAGGGAGGGGAGATAATTGCTTACTCGATTTATTTTTTTGAATATTCATAGGTTTTGTATTTTTATTAATACAAATTTAGAGCGACTTCTCGTCACTGATTTAGTCTAATCTGGCTTTGTCTTAGTCGAAATTGACTTTCGAATTAAATATTCAAAATTCGAGGGCAGGAGAAGATGAGGATAAAAGGTTAGAATTTTAGTTTTGGTGTTAAAAACATCGTTGTAATGTACGAAACCCGATCATTATTGTAGAATGTTGCTTAACAAATCAAATTTTAATTGTCATTTTATTCTTAATAATTTCAAGATTTATTATCCTCAAACCATTTGACAATTGAAGGCATATTTCTCTCGAATCCTCCCGGAGTAAAAAAGTTGAGCATGCCGGCTTTTTTGTCCGTACGGTTTTTAAAATCGTGGGTGGTTTTAGCCGGAATTCTGATGAAGGCACCCTTATCAGCATCGAGCCATTGGTCTCCGACAAGGAGAGAAATCGTTCCTTCTAAAATATAGAACACTTCGTCATTATCTTCATGCGAGTGAGCCCCCGGGCCGTCGGAATTGGGTTCTAGCCACCATTCAGAGACACTGTATTTTTCCTGGGTTTCATTTTCATCTGCTTTGAAAATGGCGGTCATAGTACCACAATTGTAGACTCTGCCCTCACCTTGAGCCAGGATTAATGCGGCGGTATGGTCATTTTTATGTTTCATAATTTAATGAATTTTCACTAAATCTAATAATTTGTTTCAATTCAGCCTAGAATGCCGGAGATATAAATATCTGTATAACCATTAGAATTTTAATCCTGAACTTGTTCTATCATCAGTTTTGTGACTAAATAGTTATTCGAACAGCGAGGTTGGGTGCCTGCGGCACATTTTTTTTAACCACAAAGTCTGTTGCTAGGGCATTGCCTATGTTTTGATGAAAATAACTGGAAGACCATTTTAGTAGATTAGATCTGAGGGGCACATTTACAAACTTACGCCAGCAGTGCATTATAGGTTGTTTATACCTAATTTCTAAGGTAAATTTAACCTGAGGCCTTCATCAAGCTAATTTCTCTATTAGCCAAAGTTGGAAATACAATTCATTAATTGGTATGCCTGCATTAAAGCTGAATGATGCGATGAATATTTATCTGTTCTAAAAATGTTTCATCATGTGATACAACAATCAAAGTTCCGTGGTATTCGTGGATGGCAACAGTCAAAATATCGGTGTTTTGAATGTCTAAATTATTGGTAGGTTCATCCAGTATAATGATGTCCGGAGCTTGATTAATAATAGTTAAGCAACAGAGAATTAAACGCATTTTTTCACCCCCACTTAAAGCGCTGCAGGTCTTATCCCAATCTTCTTTGCCAAATAAAAACCGATTAAGCCTTATTTTGATTTCGTGTTCAGGCAAGGCTGTGGTATTAAATTTATAGGCTTGTTCATACACTTTAAGTTGGCTGTCAATCAGTGAGTAATCTTGATCGATGTATACTGAATTGTTTGCAGCCCTATAGATTGTTCCAATATCGGGCTCTAATTCACCTAGAATTATCCTAATTAATGAAGTCTGGCCGGAACCATTACGACCTTTTAATACAATTCGTTCACCACTCGTGATTTGGAAACTCAAATTGTCAGACCACAAGTTTTGATTATTGTAACTATAATTGATTTCATCTGCCTTAAACAGTATTTTTCCTTTGTGCAATGTAGAATTATCAAAGCCAAATTTCATTTTATCAATGTCGGGTATAGCTGACCGCAATTCATGTAATTCCTCTTTGATGCCAACTATTTTTTCAGCGTGTACTCCTTTCAGTTTTGAGCTGCTATTTTCTGCTTTATTCCGCATGGTGTTCATCATTATTCTGGCAACTCCTGCCTTTTCTTGTTTGCCTTTTCCCCGACTGTTTAATTTTTGTTGCCGCTCCAAGGTCTCGTGCGCTTTTTCTTTTGCTTTTCTCAAAGCCTTTTCTTTGCTCTGCAAATCTTGGTCTAAAGCGGTATTTTCTATTTGTTTTTGTTCGATATAAAATTCATAGTTACCCCCATAAATAGTTATTCCACGCTTGCTTAATTCTGCCACTTTGTCGAACAGGTTTAGAAGTTTTCTATCATGACTAACAACGATTAGAGTGCTTGAATTGGATTCAATAAAATCGTACAAGAGGCGTCTTCCCTCCAAGTCTAAATGATTGCTAGGCTCGTCAAGCAAAGCCAAATCCGGTAAATGTATAGAAATGCCGGCGAGAAAGACTTTTGTCTTTTGTCCTCCACTCAAGGTTGACATTTTTTGTGACAAGTCCAAATTGCCTAATTGCCAATAACTCAAAGCTTCTTTACATCGATCTTCAATCAGCCAATCATCGTCAAGCATTGTATAATTTTCCTCGCTCGCATTGCCTCGAAGAATTTCTTTCAACGCATGAAGTTTGTCATGAACTTTTAAGGCCTTTCCTACGGTCAAGTGATTGAATTGACCAAAAATTTGAGGAACAAAGTATGTTTCAGCGTCTGAAATTATCTGCCCTTTCATTGGCTGTAAGTCATTGGCAATAAGCTTCAGTAGGGTGGATTTGCCTGAGCCATTGTTTCCGATTAAAGCTAATTTTTCGTTTTGGTTTACTGCTAGATTGATATTGTCAAACAACAGATTTTTATTGGGGTGTGTATATGAAA
>CALCSX010000335.1 GCA_937894165.1 uncultured Saprospiraceae bacterium
ATTACCGCAGGAATATAGAAGTGTACCCTAATCCATCAAGCGGCGTGTTTCATATAGTAAAGCCGGATGAATTGGAAAATGGAATATTAAAGGTGATGGATCAGAATGGCAGGGAGGTATATCAGACGCAGATGGGAGGCTTGTCGCAGAATACTAAAATAGACATCAGTAGTTTTCCGTCGGGTATGTATCTACTGGAGATATTCCCGGATGATAATGCAGAGAGGGTTTTTTATAGTGCGAAGTTGAATAAGCTGTAGAAACAAAAACAATTTATTATTTAGAGAATCAAACTTCATTTTCAAAGCCTCCTTGAAAATGATAATTTTACTCCTAATAGACATTGATTGATACTTTACGCCAATTGTCGATTTCGGAAAGACCAGTTATGCCATAAATTCATTGGTCATACACCCTAATAAATCTGAATTTAAATCCTATTTTTTTGTCATTTAATTGTCAAATGGAAATATTTTTATCCTTAATTAGATTAAGTCTAAATAAAGTTAGTAGATTTGAGCCATAATTAATTCAAAAAAATTAGGGACAAATGAGATCAATTTTTTACACAATATTTTGCTTTATAATAGGACAATTTTCAAGTTATGCACAGATAGAGCAGACGACGCATGGAAGTGGTTATGCACTTCAAACTTACTATGATTTAGAAAGTGGTGAGAGCAGTAGCGAAGATATTTTATCTTGGGATATTGCCTTCACAACAAATGGTCAGGGAGCGGGAGTTTTAATTAATGAAGGTGTACCCGCGACAATGGGTCCTCCGATCGGAGAAATTCAACTTTACTACAAAGAGGGCATGACATTTGAATCTCAAGACACGAGTGGTAAAATTCGTTTTTATAATGACGAAAAGAATTGGGAAAATGGTGCCTTCAACACCATACTGACTCCCGGCAATCCTTTCGATTTCGGTTGGGGATTATACAATCCTCAGAATCATTCTGTTACGGGCTCCAAAGTTTTCTTGCTTAAATTAAGAGATGATTCTTGGAAGAAAATAAATATTACTTCTCTTATTTCCGGAACGATGACTTTTGAAATCTCGGATTTTGATGGTTCCAATAGAAGCATTAAATCCTTCTCAAAATCAGAATTTGCCGGCAATACTTTAGCATATTACTCATTCGATTCGGATTCATTTTTAGATTTGGAACCGGCTAGTTGGGATCTTTTATTCACCAGATATTCTTCGCCACTGGATAATGGAGGAGAAGTGTTAAATTACCAAGTTACAGGTACATTAACAAACTCAGGAATTGAAGTGGTGAAAGTATCAGGAGTTGATCCTGAGACAGTTGACTATAACCAATACATTACAGGATTAAGCAGTGATATTATCGTTGGACACGATTGGAAATATTTTGATTTGGAAACTTTTCAGTGGTCTGTACCTCAAGATATTGTTTATTTCGTGAAAAACGGGCAAGATGAATTGTGGAAATTGAATTTTCTCGATTTTGAAGGTTCATCAACAGGTACCGTAACTTTACAAAAGGAGTTTTTAACTGTTTTGACCTCAGTTTCTGAAAAAGTTGAAACCATCGAGTCCTTTGAAATTTTTCCTAACCCGACGCG
>CALCSX010000336.1 GCA_937894165.1 uncultured Saprospiraceae bacterium
TGGAGCAAATATCTTTTAATATGGGTGATGATTTCATTTTTAATTGGTATGAGATGCTTCGAAAGCCTTGTCTTAAGACATTTCTTATTTGAGCTTTTAATTAATTTTTAGAATAGGTTTAATAAAAAGTAATATCGTCTCACAGATTTCCGGGGGGCACGCCCAAATTCATTTTATTATTATGACGAGCTTTCTGATGATGAGGGAAGTGAGAATTAATCGCGGGAAGATTGAACATATCGGATAAAATACTATTTTTAGGTTTATTAATTCAAAATAGTTTTAATGATAGATTATACAAATAATAAATTGATACTGGGTGCGGAACTGGCAAAGGCTGAGGGCGATGTAATCTGGCGAAGTCCGTCGAATATTGCATTGGTAAAGTATTGGGGGAAGCATGGAAAGCAGTTGCCGCGGAATCCTTCGGTGTCCTTTACGCTAACAAATGCATTTACAGATACAAAAATCGAGTACCGACCAAAGGAGGATAACGATGATTCGATTCGGATGGAATTTTACTTCGGAGGCGAGAAAAATGAGGCATTCGGAGATAAAGTGAAGCGATATTTTGAGTCTTTGTTGCCGATTTTCCCATTTCTGAAGCAATTTGATTTTACTATTCGTTCGGGAAATTCCTTCCCTCATTCTGCCGGTATAGCTTCTTCCGCTTCGAGTATGAGCTCTTTGGCTCTCGGACTTTGTACAATGGAGGATAGATTTTTCGGGACATTGGGCGTTGATGAAGAATTCGAACGGAAAGTTTCTTACGTAGCGCGATTGGGAAGTGGCTCGGCTTGCAGGTCGGTTTTTGCACATGCAGCGGTGTGGGGAACTACGCCAAGCCTGGCAGGGAGCAGTGACGAGTATGCAGTGCCGCTGACAGATGGTAATTTGCATGAAGTTTTCAAAAATTATCTCGATGATATCCTTATCATTTCTTCCAATCCAAAAAAAGTCTCAAGTACAGCAGGTCATAATCTGATGGAGAATCACAGCTTTGCAGCGGCGCGCTTCGAACAAGCGAAAGTGAATATGAATGTGATGTTGCAGGCTTTAAAGTCCGGCGATATTGAGACTTTCGGGCGGGTGACGGAAGAGGAGGCGATGACTTTGCATGCTTTGATGATGAGTTCACGACCTTCCTATCTGCTAATTGAGCCGAATACGATTACAGCTATTGAAAAAGTGAAGGCTTTCAGGGCTGAATCAGGTTTGCCGCTGTATTTCACCCTCGATGCGGGGCCAAATCTACATCTTTTGTACCCGATGGAACATGTAGCGGAGATTCGCGGTTTTATAATGGAGGAATTGGCACCATTGTGTGAGAGAGGAGCTTTCATGGATGACCATGTCGGCGAGGGGCCGGAGGAGATCTAGGTGTCTCTGTAAGAAAAGCTCAATTACTGCGTTACTCTCGTATTTGAATCATACATTTATCAATTATAAACTCCTTGAATTCAAATACTTCGAAAGCCTTGTCCTTGAACTTTTCTTATCAGAGACATTATTTTGGAAAATTTTGTATCGACATTAAAGAGTTCTTGAAAGAAAGTCCAAATACTTTCGAAAATGGCTTTAAGATTTCCTCTACTAAAGGATATATTGGGTTTTATTTTGAGAGTATGGGGGAACATGGTGTAAAATTTTAAAATTTAGTGATGAAAAATATACTTTTTCTCTATATCATTTCCATGACACTGGGCATCGTAGCGTGTTCAGGTCAGGTGGATGAGGGAGCGGAGGTAGAAAATGAAAATTTCGATGCTATGTTAAAAACAATGCTCAAAGGAACAGTGCCGACGATGAATGTGGATGAGCTACAGAAAAATTTGGGTAAATTTACAATTCTGGACAGTCGAGAGAGGGTTGAATTTGAAGTATCTCATCTGCCGGGGGCAAAATATATCGGTTACGATGTCCCTGATGAGGAGCTCTTGAGTCAATTGGACAAAAATCAAGCTGTAGTAATTTATTGTTCTATTGGAGTTCGGAGTGAGAAAATGGGTGAAAAGTTAAAGGAAATGGGATTTATAGAAGTTTACAATTTATATGGCAGCATTTTCGAGTGGGTTAATAAAGGCTATTCTGTGGTAGATATACAAGGTCAGGAAACGAAACAGATTCATGGGTACAACAGATTTTGGGGACTGTGGATGAAGAATAAGAATTACAAAAAAGTGTATTAGCGGAGGAAATCCGGAACAGGAAATTATGATTCAGAACATACTGATAAAAATACTTTTACTCCCCTTCTCGCTGCTTTACGGGCTGATCGTTTATTTGAGAAATGTCTTCTATGACAATGGAATTCTGAAATCGAGTACATTTAGTGTTCCGACCATCAGCGTGGGGAATTTGTCCATCGGAGGGACGGGCAAGACGCCACATATCGAGTATTTAGTAGCGATTCTGAAGGATTATGTCGATGTGGCGACCTTGAGCAGGGGTTACAAGCGAAAAACGTCGGGTTTTCTCGAAATTCATGAAAAAATGACGGCTGCGGAGGCCGGGGATGAGCCTTTGCAATTCAAGCGGAAGTTTGGCAATGAGGCGGTGGTTTCAGTGGGGGAAAGCAGGGCGATGGCCATTCCTAAGTTGATGATGAAGTATCCGGGCCTGCAGGTTATTTTGCTTGATGATGCTTTTCAGCACAGGAGTATCAAGCCGTATTTTAATATTTTGTTGACGGATTATTCGAAGTTGTTTACGGATGATTTTGTTTTGCCTGCGGGCAGGTTGCGGGAGTGGCCGGGCTCTTACGAGCGGGCGGACGTTATCATTGTGACGAAATGTCCCGAAAATATGAGTGAGGCTGAAGCGACGAGGATAAGAGAGAAGATTAAGCCTTACAAGCATCAGCAATTGTTCTTCACCGGAATACAGTATGACAAGCCCTATTACATATTTAATCGCAATTATAGGTTGAATGCTGATAAGACTGTTGATGCCTATCTCGTATCAGCGATTGCAAATACTGAGTCTTTGACATCACATGTGGACAAAGTATATTCTTTGCGTAAAAATAAGGAATACGAGGATCACCATTTCTTTTCAAATATGGATTTGGCGAATATTTCGAAGGAGTTTTCTCGAATTTCGAATGATAGAAAGATAATTATTACCACGGAGAAGGATGCGATGCGGCTGGAGAGTCATAGGGCATTTTTGGAGGAGAACAGACTACCTGTTTTTGTCTTGCCGATATCGATTTATTTTCTGTTTGGGAAGGGGCCGGAGTTTAATGCTTTGGTGAAGAATAGGTTGTTGAGTTATAAGTCGTAGATGTAGCTGAAGTGAGGAAGTGGTAAGTGGGTTAACTCAAAGACCTTTAATTTAGGTGGTAAGGAGGATTGTCGCTTAATTTTACCTGAAATAATTACTTTAGGCATTTTTCACTTCTCGCTTTAAATCATCAACCGGATAGTTAAAAATAGAAACATCATATTTACTAAGTAACTCTACGAATGTTCGCTTTGTTAAACCGGCTAATTCAGCAGCTTGACCTAAAGATAATTTTCCCTTTTCATAAAGGGTTGAAGCAATTATCATTGCGATGTCTTTTTCCTCTAAATCTAAAATATCAGGTATTTTTATATTTATTGTTCTCATAATTACAAATATAAACAATATTTTCTGTTGGAAAAAATAGAATGCTCGTCGAAAATATATTAATCTGAGAATATATTTGACTTAACTACTTATGAATGAACTCTTACCATCTTTCACGACTCGGCAACGTTTCCTTATTGCTTTGAATAGTATTTCAACTATTAAAACTTATTCTTCCACATCATACTCTCTACTGGCAGTTCAGTTCGGACATTGTATTTAGCGTTGGCTTTGGTATTGTAGAAGTTTTCAATTCCTCCTTCCACCATAAAATAAATGAGTTGGCCAATGGGCATACCGGCATAGACGCGGACGGGCTGCACGCAGGATATTTCAAGAGTCCATGTATTGCAAAATCCTACGTCACCCTTTCCGGCAGTGGCGTGGATATCGATGCCTAGCCTGCCGATGGAAGATTTGCCTTCGAGGAAGGGCACTGCTTCGTGAGATTCTGTATATTCCATGGTCACACCTAGGTAGAGTGTGCCGGGCTGGAGGACATAGCCATCTTCCGGTATTTGTATATACTCAACTCGATTGTGCTTCTTGGCATCGAGGATTCTGTCTGTATACACAGCGAGGGTTTTGCCGAGGTGGACATCATAGGAATTGGTGCCGAGGCAAGCTCGATCATAGGGTTCGATGACGATTTTGCCGTTTTCAATGGCTTCGAGTATTTTTTTATCTGAGAGGATCATGCGGCTAGCTTAGGTTAATGGGGCAAAGGTAATTATTAAAGATAAATGGATGGAGGTTAATTGGAGAAAATTAATGTTTGGTAAAATGAAGGGAGCAGATCTTAACTAAATGTAAAGGATTTGAGTCTCCATTTTGGATAAAATTTAGTATATTTGTTATCGCAACCGCGGTTACGGTAATACACATTACGATAATATGAAGTTTTATAATAGGGAAATTGAACTAGCATTACTAGCAAAAATAGAAACGTAAATTAGCACTGAGACTTTTTGTAAAATTGTAGAAGTAATCATACAGTGCCATCCACGACGTAAACGATATCAATCACCAAACAAAACCTTCACCCATCCCTAAAACTCTTCCTCCGTCAGCGCATTATTGGTCATAGCGCCTGCAATGTTGCCCATTGCCGTTGCATATGAAACTGCTCGCATCAGACTGGCATTATCCCCACATGCCATAATATCCGGCACTGTGGTTTTTTGAAACATATCTACTTGGAGTAGACCTTGTTCGGTCACAGCACAGCCAAGCATTTCCGGAATTTTACAATGCTGTTCATAGTTAGGACGAGAATAAATGGCTTTCAATTTGTAGGATGATCCATCTTTGAAAATGATTTGCTCCAACTGACCATCATTATGCTGAAGATGTGAAACCTCTTTTTCAATGACAGGTATCTTATGTTTTGTTATCATCGACATTTGCTCTGCGCTGAGTGTTGAGATTCCATTCGTAAAAATGGCGAGATCTTTGGTCCAATTACGAATAAGTCGAGCGTAGTGAAAAGCTACATCTCCATTGGCGAGAATACCTGTTACTTCATTTTTAACCTCATAACCGTGGCAATACGGGCAATGAATCACGGTAATACCCCAACACTCCGCAAACCCTTGAATGTCCGGCATGATGTCTTTGATGCCTGTTGCAAAAATTAATTTTTTCGATGTAAATTCTTCCCCGGTTTCTGTAGAAATGGTAAAACCATCCGATGTTTTCTTTCCACTGACCGCCAATCCTGATAAGAATCTGATGGTACTGTATTTTTGAACCTGAGCTCTAGCTATTTCAGCAATCTTGGCAGGCTCTACTCCATCCAGCGTGATAAAATTATGGGAATAGGGAGTTTGTCTATTGCATGGCTGTCCACTGTCTATAATCAGCACATTTCTCAATGCTCTTCCCAATGCCATCGCAGCTGAAAGTCCGGCGTAACTTCCACCGACAATTATTACGTCAAAAGTCCGAATGTTCTCCATCTTATTATATTTTGTAAAAAGGTTCAGGGGAAAGGGTACAGCCAAAGCAGCCAGCGTCAATCCCCCTTGTTTTATTAGTTCCCTACGTGTTAATTCCTCCTTCATTAGTTTCCATGATGGTTTTTTGGCATGATGAGATGATCAATGTCTCTATCAATGCAAATTTTGTCATCGAGTATATCGCAGGAAAAGCCACAGTCAAGCAATAGTGAAATAATCCTTTCGGGCTGAATTGATTCGTCCTCAATACGTAATATGGTATGTCCACAGGGGTATGCAAGTCCAGTTTCATTCAAATCAAAATTAATTTTCGAAGTAGGATAATGCAATTTGAGTAATTTAATAA
The DNA here is from genome assembly GCA_937894165.1 of uncultured Saprospiraceae bacterium. GTDB lineage: Bacteria > Bacteroidota > Bacteroidia > Chitinophagales > Saprospiraceae > CALCSX01. Next base: position 5,917 of record CALCSX010000336.1, read on the forward strand.
TGTCTTCGGACTGAATATCGTTTTCTATACTCGTAGTGAATACTTCTATCATGGTAAGTGGAATTAAATTTACCGTTTAAATATTTTTAGGAAAGGGATCATAAAATCTCAATTGATTGTCGAACATATACTGTTCATCATTGGTCAATAAGCATTTTTCGAGATCTGAAATCATTTTTTCCTTATTCACATATTGTCCAATGAATACGATTTCATTCATTCGATCACCCCATTGAGCATCCCATCGACTTTCGATAATTTCCTTATTGTCTACAAATGCAGGATGAATAATGCGTTCGGAAAAAGGCATGCTACTCCACCACACGCCTGCTTTATCAAGCCTGGAAGAGCCTCCTGCCTGACTGAAATTTATTGCATCATCAGGTCTCGAAGCCATCCAAAAAAGTCCCTTGGCACGAATTACACTTTTGGGGTAGGATGCGGTCAAATACTTCCAAAATCGTTCGGGATGGAAAGGCTTTTTGTTTCTAAACACAAAGGAACTGATACCGTATTCCTCCGTCTCCGGGTTATGCGTTTCTGCAAGAAGTTCCTTTTGCCAACCGGCTGAGGTTTGTGCTTCCTCAAAATCAAAAAGTTTAGTATTTAGAATTTCTCTGGGATCCACCTCACTAAAGCTTGAAGTGATGATTTTAGCGCCGGGATTTAATTTCTGAATCGAGGACTTTAGCAACCCTACGGTATATTCATCGACTAAATCTACCTTATTGAGGATGATAACATTGGCAAATTCAATCTGATCTGTCAATAGATTCACTATCGTGCGGTGATCACCTTCCATTTCTGTCAAATTCCGATCTTTCAATCGTTCAGTCGTACCAAAATCCTTGTAAAAATTATAACAATCAACAACAGTCACCATCGTATCAATGTAACTGAATTTAGAAAGATCTATACCATTTTCCTCATCCACGAACGAAAAGGTCTGCGCCACCGGTACCGGTTCACTAATACCTGTACTTTCTATTAACAAATAATCGAATCTTCCTTCCGCAGCTAATTTTTCAACTTCTATCATTAAATCCTCCCGCAAGGTACAGCAAATACAACCATTGCTCATTTCCACCAGTTTTTCTTCTGTCCTGGAAAGTGTGTTTTCATTCTCTACTAATCTCGCGTCTACATTAACTTCGCTCATATCATTTACGATAACGGCAACTTTCAATCCTTCTTTATTATGTAAAATGTGGTGGAGCAGCGTTGTCTTACCTGCCCCCAAGAAGCCACTCAAAACGGTAACAGGTAATTTCTTATCTATAACTTTTTCATTAATTTCTAATGATGATGTTTGTGTGTGCATACTTTTGTTGTTTTTGAGGAATTTTCTGAAATACTGCATTCGTGTTTATGGCCGCAGCTGCAACTAATTGTACTGATATAGAGCAGTACAATGGCCAGGAATAATTTGGTATTGAGTTTCATATTTTTGTAATAATTTTTAGAAGAAGATATTTATTTATGCAACATTGTTGCAAATATAAACTATTTACTGCTTTAAATGCAACAATGTTGCATTTAAATAAATCAAAACATGAAAAATTAATTGAAAAACCCTTAGAAATAAGGATTCTAAGCTATCAATAAATCTAAAATAACCTACATATGCGCAGGCTTCTTCCCAATCGCGGCTCTCTCCACCACTTCCTTAATCCGCTTATCTCGGGTTTCGGGTAGGCGGGCAAGAACTATCCATCCGAGTATTGATTTTTGATTGGATTTGCTGAGGCTCAGGTAGAACTCTTTGGAGTCGGGTGTGGAGGCAAAAGCGGCTTCGAGGTCAGGCGGGATGATTAATTCTTCTACTTCGTCCAAAATAGTCCAGGAGCCATTTTCTTTGGCTATTTCAATGCTTGCCAGACCCATTTCGGTCATTAAGCCGCTTTCGATAAGCTGTTCAACCTTTAGTTTATTGATTTTAGACCAGTTGCTATTGGGTTTTCGTCTGGTGAAAAACTGCTTAGAAGATTCATGATCTATTTTGACATGTTTGCTGTCTATCCACCCAAAACACAGGGCTTCATCTACAGCCTCACTCCAACTGATCGAAGGCTTGTCAGAGCTTTTTCGGTAGTATATTAGCCAGACGGATTGCTCAGTGCGGTGGTTGTTCTCGAGCCAGCTTCGCCAGGCAGCGCGGCTTGGGGGGTAGAAAAGGGGGGCTTCGTTTGGGGACATTGGGAAAATTTGTAATTATCTAACAAAAATATAATTTTGTGTTAGAAAATTAATTAAAATTTTGTCTTTTACCAAAAGTAACTAACAATGACTACTAACGTATATTGATTTTTGTTCCTCATTGGTGTAGAATCACTTTTTCCCAATCCAACCCAGGTGCGTGTGATGAAAATTATCATTGTATTTCAAACCGTAGCCGAAAATTCTATCCATCGCAGCATGGCCAAATAGTATGACCCCTGCTAGGGCTAGCGCGGAGAGTGAAAACCAAATTCCGATAATAAATAGTCCAATACCCAATAATTTATGGTGAAAGATATTATAAATTACTGCCCCAATTCCAGGATTGGCCAGATAGCCAAGCATCGACAGGTCAGGCAACAGCAATAATGCCGGAAATATCCACCAAGCATATTCCATGCGTGAAAAAAGCATAATGGAGAGAAGAAATTGAGCTAATTCTTCGAGGTTGAGGAGGTTTTTCATTGTTGTTGTCATAAATCAGGATTTTAGTTTAACATTTGGAAATTCAAACCATATGGCGTGAGACCAAACAAAGAAAACACAGATTTTCCTCGTTTTAAAAATTGATGTACAGCAGCACCGGAAATTTTGCTTTCTGAATAATGGTAGAATAGAGTGTACACTACTGTTGCCGACATTCAAATGCATTAATCATTAGATACGTTTTAACGAATAAATTTACTTGTCGACATCCTCTATTTTTTCTTCTACCTCTGCCTCCTCTTCTGCATCTGTATTTTCCTCCCCTTCAATATTGTCATTATCAGGTTCGTAATTTAAACTGATGAGAAGCGGGAAGTGGTCAGAGCCGATAGCCTCCAATTTTTCGATTTTTATCAAACCAAAATCCTTCGAATAAAATACATGGTCGAGTGGGTATCTAAGCATTGGGAAAAATGCATTAAATGTATTGAAAAGTCCCCTGCCCTCACGCGGGTCTACCAACTCGCTATATTTTCTGAAAAGTTCGGAGGTTCCTGACCAACCTACGTCGTTAAGATCACCCGCAACTATTGAGGGTCGTTGCGTGTCTTTGATTTTTTTACCGATTATCAACAATTCAGTGTCTCGCTCATAGGTGTCTGTACCGGGTTTTGGAGGCTCAGGATGAACACCGTAAAAGTCGATGATATCTCCTGAGGGTAGTGTGATTTTTGCAAAAATAGAAGGAATATCGTCCTTTACAAGAAAATTTACAGCTCCTTCAGAAAGTGGAAGTTTAGAAAGGAACATCATTCCGTAGGTGTTGTCTAATGGATAATTTATGGCGTGGGGATATACTCCATCAAGTCTGCTAATGGATTTTGCCCATACTTCATCCGGCTCATTGATAAGGAGAATGTCGGGATTAACTCTTTCAACAAGGGCATGGAAGTTTTCTTTCTCCTTATTTTCCATTAAAACATTCGTAACAAGCAGCGAAAATTTTGTGCCTTCTTTTGATTTATTACTTTCTTTCGCTTTTACAGGTGTCAGCTATTCGCTCGGCCCTCGCCTTGCAGGACGAGGTCTTCCTCCCTGCGGTCGTCACCATTTCACAGCGCTGATGCAGGATGAAATATTATTCTGAACATTTGATGGCAAGGCATCTACTAAAAAGAGAATGGTTTCATATTAAGTGTGCGTTGGGGATTCATCCGCATCAGGGATGGTAAGGATGCCGACCATCAAGTCGGCAGTGCGCGGTGGCCACACCAGCACCGCAGCGAAGCGATTCATGCACAGCCGGCGCTATTCGACCCATGGTATTTAATTTCCTTCTAATAGAGGTGCCGGTAATTAAATCGCTATTGACTCGGAAGTAATCAGGAATATAATCATTCTTTATGTAAACAGGATAACCCAGTATCTAAACGAAATATCATTTTCCTTTTGGTTTGGGTGTGTTTCCTCTTCCACCACCCGAAGGTTTTCCGGTTGTACTTGGATACTGAGGATTTGGCTTCCCTTTGGAAGATTCTACTTTTGACATAACATAAAAATTTAAATTTAAAAATTAAATATCACTTCAAATATAAGGCACTATCATTTTATAAAAATAATACGCTCTCAATAATTAGGTGCCCTACACCCCCCTCAACTCAAACCCGTACTCATAACTTATAATACTTTTGTCTTTAAAGTTTTTTAACCACGCTTCTTCCTGATGACTAATTTCGATGATATCACAGGTGTCGCTAGTTTTGAATACCTTGACTATTGTCTCTAAAACTTTTAATTCTTCTTCAGAAAATAATGCGGTATTAACTGGTCTTTCACTTCGGGCTTTGAATTGCTCACCAGTATATCCCCCCGGAAATTCAGTAGTGCAAATTTCAATTACTTCATTATTGCTTAAATATTCAAAAATACTTTGAAAATTATTGGGTACCGGTCCCATTTCAAGAGCTTTGTATCTCATACCACTAATGGAAAAACAACTTTGTTTGAACATTAAAAAGTCGGAATAGAATAATAACTTATTCATTTTGGTTTTATATGGCGCCAATTGTTCTGAGAAATAGACAATCATTTCAGTAAACTTTTCAAAATTGGGATTTCTGTACCCGGAATAAATATCTGCCAAGTGACTGCCCAGTAAAAAATCTTTGAAATTTAGATTGAAGATATTTCGTTGCTTTTCGTCAATTAAGGATTGCGCTCTTTGGATATATTTTACTTTTGATTTTTCATCTAGTGTACTACACAATTCCACCATTTCAATAAAATTCTTAGGATCATCTATCATCTGAATCATTTTGCCATTGGAGACGCTAGGCATTTCACCCGCTTCGTAAAGACGATATGTGTTTACCCCAAAGCCCATTATTTCGGACATCTTAGTACCTGAAAGGTCATATTTCTCCCGGATTCTTGTGATTTCATCCGGAAAGGGGATGTTGAATTTGTCCCGGTATTGGTTATAAACTTGATTCATATTCACTTCATCTAATGAAGTACTTGTAAATTGTTCTCCACTTTCCTCACATTGGTAATAATGAAAAACTATTTCAAAAGTATCTTTCCTGAATTCCATTGACCTGCGCTCACGACAGAGTGTCATTTCTTTTGCTGTTATTGGACTTTTCATCTTCTTAAATTTTATTCCCGATAGTGCAATGCAATTAATGATAAAAGGATTTTACCATTGAATTTGATTGTAAAGTTTCGCCTAAACTTAAATTATTTAAAAGGGAATCGCATTTTGTATTCTGCTAAATGAAAAGAAATACAGACAACACTACTCCCGGTAATTCCCATAGAAATCTTAATATACACTTCCCTGTTTTTAATAGTTTTGCCGAATACCCACATTTCAGAGCTACCGTAAAGTTTATCTTCTAGTGGTCCTTCACAATAATCTTTAGTTTCTAATGATTCTAAAATGGCTTTCCGCTCAAATGGCCGAAGTTCTAAATCTATTAAAGTCTGAGTATTTTGCCTCTTTCATCTCGAAAGTTCTTACCCCCTACAATCCCCGCTTCCCCGCCTCTATCTCAATAAACGCCGGCAAATAATCCGGTGTACAGCCCTTAAAAACCATATCACATTTGAAAAGACCTGTTCGCTCCCCTATGGCTACACATCGCTTTCGATATTTCGATTCGTAGACACCTATCCAGCCCGCAGTGAAATTCATCGCCCATTGAACTTCGGGTTCTTCCTTCGCAATATTTGTCTCAATGGCAGAAATTAATTCCTCAGTATTATTGGGAGGAGTCTGCCCCACCCACCTTAATCGTCCCTGATAATACCAGAAAACCCGTCTTTGGAGTGCTGAAGAGCTCTTTTGCCAAGAATGGATCAATTCGAGGGTTTTCTTGTCCTTTGTCAGTTGATTCGCCATCAGCCAATCCATTAAATGATTTCGCTCGTCCAGCGAATGGGCCTGCATGTCTTTGTCGAGTTTGTCAATTAAATCCTGTGAAAGCTCTTTTTTGTCCATGATTAAAATGGCCAATTGCCTGGGGAGGTATTCTCCGGATGACCAAAGCTCCATAGCTAAGTTGTGATCTTTTTTGGTCTCCTTCGCTATTTTACGGAGGTCACCTAATTTAGTTTTACTGTCAATTTGGGATAGTATTTTTTGAGCTTTTGCAGAGAGTTTCATATTGTTAATTTGAGTTTATTAAATTCACACAATCTGATCCCAAACCCAAATTAAGGTTTTTTTGTAAATATTTATGTAATTAATAGGAATAATACAAACTAAGTATTTAAATAAATTAAGGTTTTATATGTTGGATGCGACCTGCACCGGGGTCGGCAGGTTGGATTTGGATTATTTATAAATTGATATGTTTGTCTATATCCATATTCTGATGTAATATTCTGTCAACATAGATAGTATTTTGTTTTATTTTGTAGATGATCATATGTGACTTTACATTTATTTTTCTATGACCAATTTTAATATCATCAATTGATTTACCTAATAATGAATCCTTGCAAATTCCATGTATTACTTCAAAAATGTCCTTATAATATTTATTTGCTTGTTGCTTAGACCAATGTTCAAAGGTATAGTACCAAATTTCTTCTAAATCCTTTAGCGCAAGTCGGCTTAATACAAAGTTAAACTTCATTTTTTATTTTTCTGATTAAGCTCTTCCAAGTGTTTAACAGGATCAAAATCTTCAACATATCCACTTTTTTCTCCAGCTTCGATTGTATCCCGAAGAATCTTAATTTTTTGTTCTCTTTCGTCCACTAGTCTCAGACCTTCTCTTATAACTTCGCTGGCAGAAGCATATCTTCCTGATTGGATACTTTTTTCAATTATTTGCTCGAAATGTTCTCCTAATGTAACGGATGTATTTTTTGGCATTTCAATTTTTTTATTAAAGATACCAATATTTGGTATAATTGTCAAGAGTTTACTTCATTTTTTCCTTTCCAGAAACCTGAGGTGTCATTAAATAAGCGCTGTTTTTCATTCCAAAAATTAAGGAGATTCGTCGAGATTTTAAAAATTTAGCTAAAAATTTATTGAATTTAATTCGTAGTGTCCTGTAAGT
>CALCSX010000337.1 GCA_937894165.1 uncultured Saprospiraceae bacterium
AGTAAATTCTCTTGGTTCGGGAAAAAGGATGAAAACTTTCTCGTGGTTCGAGAATAATTCCTAGGCTTATTATTTCTAGCATTCTCGTAGTTCGAGAATTAGATCTTCAGTAGAAAAAATTCGCATTCTCGTGGTTCGAGAAATGGATGGAAATCTTCTCGTGGTTCGAGAAATTCATGGAAAATCCTCTCGTATTCGTAAATTAGATCCTCCTCCATAAGTTTTTTCGCATTCTCGTGGTTCGAGAATCCACAACCAAAATTGTTGTCTTTAGAAGTTCTAAAACCAATAAATTAAACATATTAAACGAAAACGGCCCGCCTTCTTCAAGACGAACCATTTTCTATACCAAATTAAGATCTTATTATTTTAATAAATCGAATGTCTTACCCCTAATGAAATATTCATTCCTGGATTAAATCTTGTAAAGAATTGGTCTTGCGCTAAAAACCCTGCATACACTTCCTCTCTCAAATCATTAAGAATATTTGAAATTCCAAAGTTTATAGAGGTTTTTTGATTTTTACCAATGGACTTATTGACATTTAAATTCAAACTATGGAATGGAACAGCAAATACATCAGGGAACAATCCTGCTCCTACTAAAATCAAAGTTCTTCCTTTGACATTGTAAAACAAGTTAATATCTAAACCCTTTTCAACATTGTCATAAGCAAAACCCAAATTAATTATATAAGGTGCTTGACCCGCCATCTGCCTATGGTCTTCTATAGTTTCGCCAGTTTTTTCGTAGGTTTTCCTTGAATTAAATTCCAAAGATGTCATTTCTATAGAAGAATTAACATAGGTGAAATTTCCTATCAATCTATAGTTTTCCAAACTAGGACTTATGAATTCGAGATTTTTCGAAAATTCTAATTCTAAACCAAGCAACATAGCATCTCCCACGTTCCTAGGTTGATATTCCGTACTCGTTTGTTGCTCAGGAATTCTTACCAATTCAATAGCATTGTCGAATTGTTTGTAGAAAGCACCAAGTGAAAGAAGTTGATTTTTCTCAAGGAAAATCTCCCATCTTAAATCTAAATTATTTATTCTGGTTTCTGTCAAATTTCCTGACCAATCACTATACGTGAACAGACCACCATTGAAAATTCTGTTTGAGATAGGATCTAAGATTTGAGCGAATGATAACTCTTTGAAGGATGGTCTTGCTATTGTCCTAGAATATGAAAATCTAAAGTTCTGATTTTCCTTAAATGCATAAATAAAATTAGTTGATGGGAAAAAATCTAAGGCATCGAGGACATTCTCATTATCCAGATTATTACCGGTTCCGAAGTTAGCAAATTCAACATCTCTACCCGTATGACGCTGCATGAACTTCTCAGCTCTAATCCCAACAATTACCTTTAATGGCTCAACAATATTAAATTCATTGGATAAATATCCACCAATATTTGAAATTGTAGAATTGTAAGCGTTTGGATTGGGATTGTTATTTCCTGAGGTTAAATAAACTGAACCATTAGGATATAAAAATTCATTATTCAACACATTATTTGGATTACCTCCAAAATCCGGTTGTCCACCAAAGAATTGTATGTCATAACTCAAGATTTCGTAGTCTCTTTCTTTATACACAAAATTTGCCCCAAATTTAAATTTCGATGCATATCTAAATAAATTATAATTTCTCGTAAAATCAATCATATTGGATACATTGATCTCATTCAAATATCTCCAAATTCTGCTAGGATTGCCCCCGGCACCTGCCACAAAATTTAAACCGGAAGATTGAATAGTAAATGCTGTTTTTCTAATATCAGGATCGGTGATATTGGAAAAAGTAGGTGATATTCGCCAATCTAAATTCCATTTTCCATCACCCCAATTGTGCTGACCATTTATTAATATATTAGTTAAGCCTCTTTGGTTGTATTCCAGGTTATCTGATGTTGCCAAATAACCTGATTGACCGACTCTTTCTCCATCATTTTCAATAGCGAATTGACCCGCTCTACTTTCACCATTTTGCAAATGCATCATTGTAACTTTATATTTAGAATTTCTCCTTTTATAAGCTATTCCAAATAAACCACTTACCAACACATCTTCCTCACCAATAGCACCTTGTTGTTTTGTAGCGTGTGGTAGTTCATATATATTGGGGTCAATAATTCTTTGATATTCTCCATAAAAAACATCATCATAATATCTTTGATTTCTCTTATAGGATACAGATGCTATATAACCTAATTGTCCTTTTCCATTAAGATCCAATTGATCTGCCATTGTAATGCCAAAGTTGTAATCCATGAAGCTGGATTTCTTTTGTGCACCTAGGTTTTTATTAAACTGATTCAAAAAATTATTAACTTCTTGAGGTGAACTTCCACTTATCGGTGAAGGAATGTTCGTGCCTTTAGCCAATTCTGGTAGTGTTCTATATCCATTGTCAAAGCCCAAGAAATCCGACCCACCACTTTCAGCGGCAATAAAATTAGGGTTAAAATGCATATTTGGATTGACACTAATACCAAAAGACACATCTAATATTTTTGTTTCCGGAAATTCCTTGGTTTCAATATTTACTATTCCACCGGTGAAATCAGCTCTCAGTTCGGCAACAGCTGTTTTCATTACTACCATATTATCAATGATATTGGTAGGAAAAATATCTAATTGCAAACTATTTTTATCGGGATCGAGTCCCGGGATATCAACTTGATTAAGTGTTACCGCAGTATATCTGTCTCCTAATCCTCTCACATAAACATATTTACCACCTTCAATTGAAACACCGGTAACACGTTTAACAGCTGCACTGGCATCACTATCACCAATTTTCCTAAAGCTTGAAGAAGAAATCCCGTCGATCATATTCGCTGACCGTTTCTTTAATAATAAAACTCCTGCTTCAGAATTCCTCACTGCTGTAGCTTTAACAACGACCTCATCTAAAGCCTCTGAAAATTCCTCCATTACTAAATTATCCATTACTACTGTTTCACCACTTTTAATTTTGACATCTGTAATCATCAAATTAGAAAAGGAGATATAGGATAATTGAATGTTGTAAACTCCTTCCGGAATTTTTAAAGTAAAAAAACCATCAAAGTCAGTTGCTGTACCGAAGTCAGTACCAACAACTGATATGGAGACACCGATTAAAGGTTCACCGGTAGATTGGTCAACAACCTTCCCTCTCAAAGTTCCAGTTTGAGCTGCCACAGTATATGCACTTAAAAACAGAATAAATAAAATAAAATTTGGAAATAAAAATCTCTTAATTTGGTATGATATAGATTTCATTAGTTAGAAGTTTTCAAAAAAATGAATTTTTAAAATGATTTTTAAAACTAAGTATGCCGGCTCAGAAAATCTGAGCCAGCACCTTTATTCTTTCGTTGTATTCTTTAAATTACTACTACAATCCTTCGAATGCACCACCTTGAGAAGCCCAAGTCCAATTAAATACT
>CALCSX010000338.1 GCA_937894165.1 uncultured Saprospiraceae bacterium
TATTTACATTTCAAACCCTTTACGGATCAAGAATTAATATCTCGAATAGAACAGTCAGAAGCAGATTTTGAAGATGGAAATTTTACAAGCCAAGAGGAATTAGAAAAAATTTCCTCCAATTGGTAAAAAATGGAAATAGTTTGGACTGATTTTGCAATTGAGAACTTAAAAAATATCTTTGATTATTACAAGGATAAATCTAACCAAAAAGTAGCTCATAAAATTCTATACCAAATATATCAAAGCACAAAAAACCTAAAAGAATATCCAAATTCAGGCCAAATTGAATTAACACTTGAAAGGTTAAACCAAAATCACAGGTATATAGTAAGTGGAAAATACAAGATTATATATAAAGTTTCAGATTTGAAAATCATTATTCTTGACGTATTCGATTCAAGACAGCATCCCAGTAAAATGATAGATGAAAAACGTAAATAGGTTATATATTAGTTACTACTTCAAATAACAGCTTTGAATAGTTAAAACAAATATCTGCTCTGGATTTCGAGAAAAACTCTCAAAAAAGCTTTTCTTATGAGTTTCAATAGAAGAAATGGAAATTATGTAATGAATTTAACAGAATGCGTGGTGAAAACTTTTTAATTGTTTTGTCCACTAGCCCCCTAATTCCACAACATCCACCCTACCGAAATCCTTAACACATAATCCCGCTCCGGATAGCCCACCGTCGGAAATGCCACCCCCGGCAACACAAAATTGCTCGCATTCTCAGCACTAACATTGAAGCGAAAGTCCTTGATCTGAAAAGAAGCAAAAATATCACTTACAGGATAAAAGCCGGTCATAGCATCCGACTGGTAGTAGAAATTGCCCGTCACAGGGGCATAGCCATAAGAATTGTAAGAAGGCATCAAAACCACATTATAACCCACGCGCAGTTCAAATCTTTGCTTGAATAACTTGCGTGTAATTCCAAATGTATTCTGCAGCCAGTAATCCGGAATCCCCATAATGTCGCTGTCCGCCTGTTGCACCGCCACTTGATTTTCCATAAATATCCAATTGGTCTTAAAATGATGCTTCAACCTGAATTGAAGGACATTTACAGCGAAATTCGCTTGATTCGGAAGGAAACTATTATCAAAATAAATAAAATTGTCCACCCTGTAGCCGCGCATTTCCGCCCGCAGATTCCATTTAGCGTTGGAGTACACTCCGCTGAACCCGGAATAAACCTCACTGTTCAAACTTTGATTATAAACCTCCTTCTGTGTTACTATCATCAATTGCTCCAACTGCGCCGGGGGTCTCGCCCTAACAAAAGCTCCCGCCTCCAAAACCCCCAGTCCTCCAAAATCAAAACTCAAAGACGGAGCCAAATAAAGATCTGTCCCCCTATTATTCGGCAAACGATACCAGCCCTCCGCCTTCAATCCGGCAAATGCAATCGGAATATCCAATTGTCCCCGGATGAAAAGCTCGGCGACATTGGTCTCAAAAGATCCCTCTTGATCGATAGAATTCGAACGAAACTCCAGGCCAACGTCGAAAAGTCGAAAATCCTCCTTCTCCTTTTCAATTAATCCGGTCAAACTCACTCCTGCCACCCAAGTTCTAGATTGCAAAGCTTGTCTGACTCCTCTGAAATCATTCAAATATCTCCGATAATATTCCAGCTCTATCGGATTATTCTGTAAAGGATCTGCATAAAGAAAATTCTTACTCACCCGCTCTATCCTGCCGGCCAATATGGGCAAGAACTTGCTCTCTTTGAAAAAATCAATCTCCAATTCTGACTTTAGATAAATGTGATTTTCGGAATATTTTGATCTAGCACTCGTCAAAAATACTGGTATATCCGTCCTAAATTGACTAAATGGTGTGTCAAAAAGGGTATCAGTCGTTACACCACCATTTTCGTTAAAGGAGAAGTTATTAAAGGTCATGGCAAAATAATGCTTCCAGACAGAGGTGTCTTTATCTTGCGTCAGGGCAAAATGGAAATGATTATTTTTGGATTGCTGGTTCGTATAAGCACCACTGTGATTGAGATTTGTCAGTCGGATATTGGCATGAATTCCATTGGCAAAGGGCGAAGCAAATAAGCCTTCAAAATGGTTGTTAGCTTGCGTCCCGCGCTGCGTATATTGCATAGCGGCGAAAGGACTTCCCACTTTAAGAAATGGTGTTTTCTCCGGTTCCATCTTTTGATGATCGTAGACATTTATCCCGGTTTGCCAACCTCGATCTTTTATCGGGTCATAATAAATTGCCCTGCCCGCACTTCCCGGTAAGCCTAAATTTTGATAGGCAATAAATCGATTTTCAGCAGGAAGTTCTTGATGAAATCCCGTCAAGGTTGTATCTCCAAAAGGTCTTTGAATATTAGGTTTGTCAAAATATATCAAGCGCATATTCTTCTTCACCTCCTCGGAAATCACTTGCGGAATACTGTCCATTTCGCGGCTCAATAGCGTATCAACCGGATTGCCAAACGGTATTTGACCCGGCTGTTGCGGCTGAATTTGTGCGAACAAACTTAAGTTCAAAAAGACAATGGGGAAAAACACTAAAAGCATTTTCCCCATCCCATATTTCTTTAAATTCAAATTTCGCTGCAAATCTTAATTGTATTTATTCTTCAATTAATGCCGGATTCATTCCCATATTCGAGAAACCTCCATCATGGAATAA
>CALCSX010000339.1 GCA_937894165.1 uncultured Saprospiraceae bacterium
TATTTGAAATTATATATTACTGATAATCAATACTATTTATTTTAAGCGAAGACATTGCGCACAAAACATCAAAAGTTAATTCTTCAATATCTTCTTCTTTTGAGCCGATAGGAGTGAATCCCTATATAAAGAATCCATATAGAGAGAATCGAATAACAATGAATCGATGTTCTGAAGATAAATGCTGTCTAAATATCGTCTTAGAAAGGATGTGTCACCCACTATAAATGTTTCATAAGTTTTCAACCAATCCAAAAGCTGGTCGTCTACCAATGGTTTTAATTCCTCATCTTTATTGCTAGGCTCGAAGCCCGGGCGCAGAGGCTTAATAGGTCTTCTCGGTCTATTTAAGGTATCTAGTTTTTGAAAAATAATAACTCTCAAAATAGAGTCAGCTTTTTGACCGGCTATAGCCAGACTTTCCTCTCGACATCTTTCTAAAAATTCAATTTTTCTTTGCTCCACACCTTCCTCGACTTTTGCCGCCACGTATTTTTCTGTCGCCGCCCGCTCTCTACTTTCAGAACAAGAAAGTATTAGAAGAAGCATCCCTAAGAAATACAAGTATCCTCCCTTCATTTCGGTTTCAATTTTATGAGGTCTTCAATACTTCTTTTTACAAGGGAGTCAGTCATGATCTTTACCTCTTCCGGTCTGCGTTCTTCGCAATAATCCCGCAAACTATCCTGCACGGGAGTGTAAGTCACGACAATCAAAGAATCAATATGCCTTTGTAATTTCGGGTCATTAACGGATTCCGGATCAAATTCACACGAAACCAGTGTAAATAATCCGAAAATCACCATTATTAGCCACAATTTACTCTTCCTCTTCATCAACTTTCTTTCTTTTCAACTCAAAGCTTTTCCCTAAATAGACTTTCCTAACGGTCGGATCCGCTGCCAGCTCCTCCGCTGTTCCTGCCATCAAAATATTTCCCTCGAACATCAAATAAGCCCTGTCAGTTATACTCAAAGTCTCCTGAACATTATGGTCTGTGATGAGGATACCAATATTTTTGTTCTTCAATTTCGAAACGATGGTCTGAATATCCTCAACTGCTATCGGATCTATCCCCGCAAAAGGCTCATCAAGCAAAATAAACTTAGGATCAGTCGCCAAAGCCCGCGCTATCTCCGTTCGCCGACGTTCGCCCCCTGATAATGAATCCCCATTATTTTTTCTGACTTTGTGAAGTCTAAACTCATCAATCAAGGACTCTAATTTAGCTTTTTGCTCAGCCTTTGTCAATGTTGTCATCTGCAATACCGCTAAAATATTGTCCTCTACACTTAATTTCCGAAAGACTGACGGCTCTTGGGGCAAATAGCCTATACCCATCCTCGCCCGCTTGTACATCGCCAGATTAGTTATCTCCACATCATTTAGGAAAACTGCCCCCTCATTTGGCTTGACAAAACCCACAGTCATATAAAATGTAGTAGTTTTTCCGGCTCCGTTTGGTCCCAAAAGCCCTACTATTTCGCCTTGACGCACCTCTATACTCACACCTTTGACCACCGACACATTGCCGTATTTCTTGACCAAATCATTTGCCTTGAGTATCATCATATTTACTTATTTAAAGCCTCTTTTACATTAATTTCCAGTTCCAGATCCCAATCCGCCCGCAATTCATCCAAATCCCGCTTAATAACCGGTTCTGCTCGCCTCTTTTCCATTACACTTCCCAAGTCCGCCCTTCCATTCTTATTAATATCCAAAACTAACCTTAAAGCATATGTTCCGGGCAATATACGTCTGAAACTTAAAACATCTTCAGTTTTTTCCACTATTTTCCCCGATGTAATAATTTTTTCTCCCAAGATAAGCTCGTATAAATAATGCTCTGAACTATCCAAATCCGAAAGCACAATGTCAATGATACCATAATCTGTTGTTACTTTTCTTTGGATTTCGACTTGAATAGAATCCGTGTTTTTAGTAGCCCAGATACTTTCTAATGCCTCAGGCAAAAAAGTGATTCTGTATGTGGTGTCACCAACCCAATTGTGCTCCAAATCCATATGCCAACCTGACTCCGACAGCTGAATTTTTACAGTCGAGGTGACAGGGCTGTAAATACTGTCCTTCATCAATTCCAATTGAATTAATTCCGAATCGACACTATGAATAGGAAAAGGAAATAAAATCCTTTCCATCTTAAGGTCGGTATTTACCAAATTAGTTTCATGGGTAAATGGAATTTGTAGATCCGGCTTAAATCCTGCCGCTATACTGTCTGATTTAATAAGGATGGTATCAGGCACGCCTAGGGAATTATTGATAATCAAGTCCCATGTTACTGTATCCGGAGAATAATGATAAAGTGTGACCAAGTCTTTCTCTTTTTTATAAGTAAATCGTACGTTTTCAGGGATATTGGTGAAACTAAGTTTACCCGGATTTTGATTGTATGTCAGTTCCTGTCTTCCGTTATTCTTCTTTGAGAATATAGGTTTTGCAATTTTAGGATCTTCGCTAAACAGAGAAATGAGTGGCAATTGAATTTCTTTATTCAATTCCACCGGTTCTGCTACAAAGCCTACCATTTCCTCGCCTCCATCGAAAGTATAGTTGGCATTTTTATCTACAAGAGCATAAACATAATAAGTGCCCGGAGCCATGTAGCTGACTTTTACATTTCCACTTTTGTCAGAAAATCCTGCATACAAAGGCTTAGTATCCAAAATATTAGAATCTCGAGAAGTATTGTAAATAAGGAGAACAGCTGCTTCAGGTGCTGTTTCATCACTTTCTAGGGCAACTTTTGTGCTAATACTTAATGAATCAATGATATCTCCTGTGGAAAATACATAAACCATATTGGGTACGACATTTCCCTCATTCAGATCGCTGATATACTCTCCGAAATTGATGACGTAGGTGGTATTTTCTCTCAAAACTTCTTTTTCATTAAACTCAAAAACCACCGACTTGCCGCGGGTGCTGATTTTTGGACTGAATTCCAAGGGCGGGGAAATCAAAACCTGCTGTGCATTTCCGGCTTTTAACCATTCATCGAAGTTGAGGGTAATGTCACCTTTCTCGAAATTAGTCCTGAATATTTGTGATGACATCATGGTATCCAGAACCGGAGGTGTTGTATCAAGAGGACCTCCGGGGGGCGGCCTGTATTGTGCGCATGATACCAATATTACTGCGGGCAGAAGGAAATAAAATATTTTATGTAATAATTGTTGCTTCATCAGAGGTCAAAAGTACCAAATTGTTTAGGATTTATTTTTATTTAATGGGTGAAAGCTGAGAATCGTCGACTTTAAATAATCTGTATCTAAGTGGGTGTATATTTCTGTGGTCGTTATTGATTCGTGACCCAACATTTCCTGAACAGCTCTCAAATCCGCCCCTCCTTCCACCAAATGAGTCGCAAAACTGTGCCTGAGCGTATGCGGACTTACATTCTTTTTGATACCGGCATCACTTATATATTTCTTGACAATATTGAAAACCATCACCCTGCTCAGCCCCGCGCCGCGACGATTAAGGAACACTGTATCCTCGTGACCCTTCTTGATGATTTGATTTCTTTCATGTTTTACATAATATGCTATCTGTTGCAGTGCTTCATCGCTGATGGGTATCATCCTTTCCTTATCATTCTTTCCGATGACTCTTATGAAATTAAGTTCCGTATAAATATTACTCAACTTCAGATTGACAAGTTCGCTTACCCGCAATCCTGAAGCGTACATGGTTTCAAGAATAGCTCTGTTCCGATGTCCCAGAGGATCACTTAGATCCACAGCCGCCAACATTTTTTCTATCTCTTCAAAAGTTAAAACGTCAGGTAAATATCTGGACAATTTAGGTCCTTCGATTAATTGACTAGGATCATTTGTAATGATATTTTCCAGAATTAGAAACTTGAAAAAGCTTTTTAGTCCTGAAATTATCCTGCCCTGAGAACTTGAAGCCATCCCTGCCTGCGTGAGCCACTTGAGAAAGTTGAGAATTTGCTGTCTTTGTACAGATGTCTCTATAATTTCCGGTTCATACTCCTGTAAATACCTGCTGAAAATTAAAACATCATGAATATAGGCCTCTACGGTAGGCTGAGCTGAGCCTCTCTCCAGTTGCAAATATTGTTTGTAAGCCTTTAATATGTCCGGTCTAACGCCCATTTATTATTTCGTTTGAAAATCATCTCTTTGTTTAAAAAGACAAATATATTTCTTTAAGATGGGTGAATGATAAAATATAATTATTATTTATTCTAAAAATATTTTAAAAAACAGAATATAATATTAAATTATATATTTTAAATGGATTTTAATAATGATTTATTTTGAAAAAACCTCATTTAATTTTCATAAAAATGTTATATATAGTAAATTTTTTATATCTTTGATATTATAGTTTAAATAGCTTTTCATACGTACTTAATTCATTTTTTAAGATTAGTCAATCGCAAAAGTCATCACTCGATGGCTTTTGTATTTATCAGAAAACATCGAAGATTCCATCATTCAGAACGTAAATATTTTCTCTTCCTTTTTCTGTTAAGATCTTATATGCTTGTTTGCTTCTTATACCTCGGGTACAGATTATGATATAGCTTTGATCCGCTTGAATTTCCTCTATTCTTTCCTCCATTTCATTCAATGGGATATTTGTTCCTCCTATATTATATAATGAAAACTCTTCTTTCGACCGGACATCAATAATTAAGCTTCCGGAGGTTTCACAAAATTGGTAAAAATCTTCAGGTTCCACCAAATACTTTCTATCCCCGGGCTTTCCTGTATCTTCTATCTCATCATTTTTTCGAGCGCCTAAATTGATGGTTCTCCTGTGACCACTCAAAACATCAATCAATCTTAATTTTCCAACCATATTTCCGCGCATTTGACATAGGAATTTTATTGCTTCCACCGCCATTTCTACGCCAATAGTTCCGGCAGCCGCGCCCAGAATACCATTTTCCGAACAAGTCTGCACCAAACCTGATTCATCCTCGGAATTGAATAAATCCCGAAAACTTACATCATGTGCTTCTACATTCCCAAATAATGCGATTTGTCCCTCAAAGCCATCTACTGCGCCATATAGAACCGGAATTTGCAGTTGTTGACCCACATCCGCTACCAAAAATTTGGCTGCTTGTATATCCGTTCCGTCAATAATAAGATCCACGCCTTTGAGCAATTCTCCTGCATTTATCCGATTGAGATAGGTATTAAAACTGTGGATCTCAGTAAATGGATAGGCCCGGCTAAGCCAATTCCCGGCCACCTCACATTTGGATTGCCCTACATCTGCCGGTGTGAAAAGTATCTGTCTATGAAGATTGCTCTCCTCAACTTTATCACCTTCAATCAGGACTAATTGGCCTACGCCAGCTGCAGCCAAATACATCACTAAAGGGCAGCCCAATCCTCCGATCCCAACGACTGCAACTTTGCTTTTGAAAAGATTCTGCTGAGCCTCCTCTCCAAAACCTTTTAAAATCAATTGGCGAGAAAAGAAAGTAGATTTATTCATTATAATGAAGCAATGGTATATTTAATAATTAGGGTCTGGGTAGCTTTGCCCGGAATGTCCTGCGTCTGATCTATTAAAAACAGCGTGTCTCCTTGTATCTCTACCTTTAATATATAGTCCGACACGACTGAATTGTATTTCCGATTCGAGAAAAAATACTGCAAGCCGCTCTCATCCAATTCGAACTTTTGGTCATTGATTTCCATACTATTATTATTGGAAGTATAATTCACCGCCATTTTCCCATTATTACTGACAGTATCAACATCATATCTGCCCAAATACGAGTTTCTGTCGATGTCCAATTTTTTGAAAAAATCTAAATCCTCAATAAATTCATTCTTGCCTATTATTTGTTCCTCCTCCTGAACACCGATTTTGACATATTTTTTAACTTGTAAATTTGCTCCCCACCTCTCCGGAAGCGTGTCCAGATGACTTGAAATACTGAAATGTGCAGAAGGAGCATTGGCTCCGCTTCCTTGACCACAGCTAAAACAAAATATTGTTATTGAAAAGAAAAATATTGATTTTATTAGATTCATCGATTTTGATTTTTTTTGGATATGCTGTGATTTTTCTGATTAAACAATATTTATCATAAATAGTCCAAGGATATTTTTATTTACTAGTTTTAAATATTCATTTAAGACAAAATTGTTCTGCAATTAAAACTAAAGTCTGCAAACATCCAGCCTAAAATGTCTAAAAAATTGACTTTTGAAGTATTTAGACTTAGTCTGCGACGAATATATATGCATTTTTCTTAATATTAGCAAAAAATAATTTTATCCATTGTGAAATTTGCAAATTTTCGCTGCATTAATACCCTTAATTTTAAGGTATAAATGTAGATAAAATGAAAAGAATTATACTTTATATCCTCATACTTTATGCACTAATCATTAGCTGCAGCTTTTCGAATCCACTGATCATAAAAGCAGAGAAGCCCCTCTCTCCAAAAATTTTATCTACTGTTCAGACAAATATTGAAAAAGAAAGTATCCTCCTTGCTAACCTTGAATTCAACTATTATATTTTCCTTAGCGATAATTTTATTAATCCTTAAATCTTATTTTATAAATAAACGTACTCAAACCTCATAAAATTTTGAAAATCGTTTATTTAGTTACAATTTTGCAACTGAAACAGAAAGCTGTGGTATGCGCTTCTGTTTTATCTTTTTTTCCACAAAATTGTAATATATGAGACCTATAATCGCTCCATCCCTCCTTGCTGCTGATTTTTTAAATCTGGAAAGGGATGTAACTATGGTAAATGAAAGTGAGGCAGAATGGTTGCATCTGGATATTATGGATGGGAGATTTGTACCCAATATTTCATACGGAATGCCGATCATCGAAGCTGTCTCGAAAATATCAACCAAAATATTGGATGTACATTTAATGATTTTAGAGCCGGAGCGATATGTTGAGGAATTTGTTCGTTTGGGTGCGCAATGTATTTCTGTGCATGTGGAGGCATGTCCGCATTTGCATCGAAATATTCAGCAATTAAAAGATTTGGGCGTGAAAGCGGGTGTGGCGATTAACCCTCATACACCGATAGAAATATTGACTGATCTAATAGAAGACATTGATTTTGTGTGTTTAATGTCAGTTAATCCTGGATTTGGAGGGCAGAAATTCATCTATCGCACTATCGATAAAGTAAAGCGACTAAAGGAAATGATCAGAGTGCGAAATGCATCTACTTTGATCGAAATAGACGGTGGCGTCGGCTTGCAAAATGCCGAAGTTTTGATCAAGGCCGGAGCCGATATTTTAGTAGCGGGAAGCTCCGTATTTAGATCGGATAATCCCAAAGAAACTATAGTAGCTCTGAAAATGGCTGCTGAGAATACCACACTTTAAATAGAAGACGTTAAGTTTAAAATTAAAATATTTTGAAAAATCTTTACGTTTTTCTCCTACTTTTCTCCTTTTTTGCTTTCCCACTCCATTCATTAGCTCAAAGTGAAGAAGGCGTAATTATTGCAGGAAACACAACTGATGTTATAACAGGTCAGATTATTGATTTTGTAACAATTTATGTGGAAGGCACTACCTCAGCTGTTGAAAGCAATGAAAGGGGATTTTATAGAATTACTATCCCCACGAATAAAAGAGTGAATTTAATTTTCTCTAGAATAGGATATGAGAAAGCGAGTCTTGCGCTCGGGCCATTCCCTGCCGGGGCCAATAAAAAATACGATATATCCATGACCCCTATCGGTTCGGATCTGGAAATTATTGTAAAGGCGAGTGAGTTTGACAACACCACTATGATCAGAGAGGACGTGAGAGCGTTTAAATTGCTCCCCACCACTACAGGGAATCTCGAAAGTATTCTACCTTCCATAGCTTTGGGAACTACATCAGGTACTGGCGGCGAATTAAGTTCGCAATACAATGTGCGAGGGGGTAATTATGACGAGAATCTAGTTTATGTCAATGATTTCGAAATCTATAGACCGCAGTTGATTCGAGCGGGTCAGCAGGAGGGACTTTCTTTCCCTAATATTAATTTGACAAGGGATTTGTCATTTTCTTCCGGGGGATTTGAGGCTAATTATGGCGACAAAATGAGCTCTGTGTTGGATATTCGTTACAAAAGACCGGAAGAGTTCAAAGGTTCGGTGGAGATGGGTTTCCTAGGAGCTTCTGCACATATAGAGGGGAGTAAAGAGCTGGGAAAAAATGAGTATAATAAATTTCGATATCTCTTCGGAGCCAGATATAAAACCACGCAATATTTGCTCAACTCGCTCGACATTGAGGGGGAATATGTCCCTCGATTTACAGATATTCAGGGTTATTTTACCTACGATCTGAATAGAGATTGGCAGCTGGGATATATGGTGAATTTTAATAGGAGTCTATATACACTTGTGCCGGAGGAGAGATCTACAGCTTCCGGATTATTCAATTATGCCATTCGACTCAGTGCAGTTTTCGAAGGAAGGGAGGAGAATAATTTTACGAATTATATGAACGGGGTCTCACTGACGCATGTACCCTCGAATAAGAAAAATCCGACATTCTATAAGTTTATGGCTTCGACCTATACCAGTCTGGAAGATGAAAGCTTCGATATTTTGGGCGCGTATAGATTGACACAGATAGAAACGGCCTTCGGTACCGGAAATGCGGGGGAGGATGTAGCGCTCTTAGGAGAGGGAGTGCAGCAAAATTTTGTACGGAATTATTTGACTTTAACTGTAGCAAATATTGAGCATAGGGGTGGAATTGAGTTTCAAATGAATCCTGAAGAGGGTGTGAAAACCAACTTTGTGCAATGGGGTGTGAAGGCTCAGCGTGAGATAGTTTCCGACAATTTAAATGAATGGGAGCGATTGGATTCCGCCGGATATACCATTCCGGTCACGGAAAATGCTTTGCCGGTATATGCTCATCTGAAATCCAGAAATGAGTTGACGAGCAATCGATTTTCGGGTTTTTTACAGAATAGTTTCACCCGACTTATTCCGGGTAGATATGAGCTGAAGTTGAATTATGGAATTAGGGCAACTTATTGGGATTTGAATAATGAAGTCAATATTTCGCCACGCGCGCAGGTTTTGTACAAGCCTTTAAATATCAAAAAGGATTTGTCACTTCGACTGGCAGGGGGAATATATCAGCAGCCGGCGTTCTATCGCGAACTTAGAAGACCTGATGGCACTTTGAATAAGGATATTTCTGCACAGAAATCAGCGCAGGGACTTTTAGGTGTGACTTATGACATCCCGGCGAGGAAAAAGGGTGGGGTGAATTTGAAGGTGATTTCAGAGATTTACTATAAGGAATTGTGGGATTTGATCAGTTATGATATCAATAATGTGAGGATTCGGTACTCCGGTGAGAATGATGCAACGGGCTATGCGATGGGCTGGGACATTAGAATCAATGGAGAGTTTATGCCGGGGGCGGAGTCATGGATCAATTTTTCTTTTCTGAGGACAAGGGAGGCTTTGAATGGGGTGGATCATTTTGTCAGAACTCCACTGAACCCTGCGGGAGAGCCTATAGCTGATGTTCCGCGACCTTCGGATCGATTTTTCAACTTGAATATGTTCTTTCAGGATTATTTCCCGAATAACGAGAATTTTCGAACCCATGTCAATTTAAGTATAGGAACGGGCTTACCATTCGGCTTTCCCGAGGATAATATTGTTAATAGAAACAGCTATCGTCTTAGAAATTATCACAGGGTGGATATGGGCTTCTCAGCATTGCTGTGGACGGAGAAATGGAAAAGTACCAAGCCGAAAAATCCATTTAGATTCACCGATAATACCTGGGTTTCGATAGAAATATTTAACTTGATGGGCGTAGCCAATGAATCGGGTAAAACATGGATCAAAACCTACACGGGAAGAAACTATGCGATCCCGAATTTTTTAACCTCTACACGTATCAATTTGCGCGTTAGAGCTGAATTTTAAATAAAATATTGTGATAAAAATAGCGAAATATAACACATTGCCTGTGCATGAGGTGTCAGGGAAGAATATCGTTTTGGACGGTGGTCCTTTTGGTTTGATAGACTGGAAGGGTAGATATCCGGGAACTTTACCGAAGGAGGGAGATTCCGTGGAGGGTTATGTGTATTCTGACGAGGAAGGGTACCTTTATATGTGTTCACAGGAGCCGCCCTATACCCATTTGGAATTTTATAAGGTGCTGATTACTGAGTCAAATGATGAGGGAGCCTTGGTGGATTGGAAGCGACCAATGCCATTGATTATTCCTCGCTCGGAGCAGATAACACCGATATCAGTGGGAGAGGAGGTGATGATGCTGTTTGTGGAGGATGAGGAGAAGGTGGTGTGCTTTGGAAGCACGAAATATGAGAAATATTTTAATCTTCAGAGCCCTAATCTTAAAATTGGCAGTGAAATTACGGGCGTTGCGCTGGATTTGTCACCGATTGGCTATAGATTTTTGCTGGATGACAAGATTATTGGTTTTATGTATCTAAATGAAGCGGAAGGAGAGGTGGTCATTGGTCAGCGTTACAATGTCAATGTCAAATGGGTGCGACCGGATGGCAAAATCGATCTTACCATGCAACCCTTGGGTTATGAGAATAGAATTCCTCTTGCCGTAGAAAAATTACTGGAAGTATTTAAAAAACATGATGGATACATTTTCTTAAATGACAAATCCACAGCCGAGGAAATCAAACATATGACCGGTATGAGCAAGAAATTATTCAAAATGGCGGTCGGGAAATTATTAAAGGATGGCCGTATCGAATTTTGGAACGAGAGGATGAAATTGAAAAAGTAGGGGCGAAAAATTTTTCGCCCCTACTTTTCCCACAAAAATATTTCGCCCCTACACGCCCCTACATCGCCCCACCATTAAAAATTAATCGTATAACTCATTATCGGTAACATCGGTAATTGTAAAACCTCCTCAACACTTTTATTCACATCATTGTAATAATAATCAATAACGGATGCGTTGTTGGTCAAATTTTGGATGTCGATCTTGAATTCATGGCTCAACCGCTGCTTGTTTACTCGGTAAGAAATCGCCAAGTTCAAGGTAAATATATCCTCGCCCTTCCTTTCGAATGCATTCGTCTCATAATAGACGACCTGTCCACGTTCGACAGATTCATCAAAATTGATATTTAATTGCCTATTTGCACCCAATAAGGCTATTTTTGAATTTATTCCCAGAATATTATTCTTTCCTTTACCTACTTTAAACTCCTTTCCAAATAAGCCATTGGCTATATAATTGCCATTGAAGCGGGTGTTTCGCCATACATTGTCTCCGCCCTGATATTTTGAGTCGAAAAGAGAAGCTGTTAAGAGAAAATAATAACTGTTGGCAAAATACCTTTCCAATGTTAATTCCAGCCCCACATTCCTGCCTCTGCCCTCATTTATCAAAACGCGATCAGAAAATTCAAACTGTTGGTTAATTAAGGAATAACTACTATTTCCCACCTCGATAGGGATGTTGAACAAATCCTGATAGTATGCCTCCACCTTCAAGAATAGGTTTTTAGACAAAATATTCTCATAACCGATTACATAATGCCTCGCTTTGAGTAATTCCAAGGATTGATTGGGGGTGAAACTATTGCCATTATTGTCGTAAACGAGCGCATAATAATTGCTAAGTGAGGTCATATTGCTATGAACACCAATTCCTGCTGTCAAGGCCTGCCCTTTTGGGAGATTGTAACGCAAGGAAGTTCGCGGCTCGAAGGTGACCTCTTTGTTTTGAGACGTTGTCTGACTGTGAAGCCCCGTCACCAAACTTAAATTTTCAGTAGCTCTCCATTTCCACGTTACAAAACTTTGATGCAGATTGGCAGTACCAGCAATGTCCAGTGCATTGATAAATTGCCCCGCGACCTGATCGAAATAACTGGTTTGAAAGTTGAAACTATACAGTGAATTGACAATACCCACCTGGAACAAATGCCTTTGATTCAGCTTATAATTGAGGCTAGTATTCAGACGTAAAATATTATTTTTGGTATTGGAATTGAGGTCAGCTTGCAAAATTGGGGAGTCAAATTTCCTTCTACTGCTAAATTCGGTACCGTTGTTGGAAAATGAAAGTGTGGAACTGACGTATACTTTTTTATTAATATTAATCAAATGCCTTACTCCGATCACACCCAACTGACCTTTTTGTTGAAATTCCTCATTGACGACCTCTTCATTTTCCAAATCAAACAGTTCCGTCTTAATATTATTCAGCCCGCCCAAGCCGAAAAGCGAAAAAGTCCCCGCCTTTTCAGTTGGAATAAATATTTTGAAGGATAAATCCTGATATTTCGGCACGCCCCCAAAGTCGAGAATCCCCAAACTGCTTATCAAAGCAAGGGTAGAGTATCTATAATTAATCATATAACTGCTTTTTCCGCCCGCTTTAAACGGTCCCTCTGTCGTCACATCCGTTCCCAAGACTCCAATCGAGAAGCTATGCTCTCGCTTTTCACTATTACCTTTTCGCAGCCTCATGTCAAATATCCCTGACAATGCATTCCCGAATTCCGGCGCAAAGGCACCCGTGTAAAATTCCGAATTTGCCAACATTTGACTATTCAAGGCGCTAATAGGCCCTCCCGTCAAACCTTCTTGAGAAAAATGATTGGGATTGGGAATTTCAGTACCATCCAGCTTCCATTGAATGAAGCGTGGATTGTTCCCCCTTACAATGATATCATTATTTCCCTCCCCTGTCGAGCCAACTCCTGCGAAAGAAGAGACAAGGCGGGCGGGGTCGCCAATTCCTCCCGCATAGCGCTTGGATTCTTCGACAGACAAACTTCTCGAAGAAACCTGCGCCATCTCATTATTAAGTTCTGATTTGTGTTGCTTTGCATAGACCGTAATTTCATTCATTGTTTCGAATGATTCCTTCATGTCGATCTCAAGCACGGTTTCCTTTCCTGAAATGATTAATAAATTGGGTAGCACCTTTTCTTCGTAGCCAATATAACTAATTTTTAAAGTTGCCCTGCCCACCGGTACTCCTTCGATGGTAAAATACCCGTCCATATCAGAGGTAGTGCCTAGAAGTGGCTCTGTTCCGGTCACCACAATATTGGCAAAGGCGATGGGGGATTTTGAGTCGGTATCAATTATTTTTCCACGGATGGTTTGTGTGATATCCTGTGCAGATAATTCATTGGAGATTAAAATTAGAATACTCGTAATGGTAAAGAATAATAGCTTTTTAAGTTTCATAAGGACTTTTTTATTGTTTATAGTCTTATGACAACTGAGGATTATTTTACCCTTAGTCGGAGAATGATATTTTAATACAATTTCTTATTTTTAAATTCTCGAACCACGAGAAATGGTAATATATCTTGAAAATAGTAACTTAACAAAAAATAATCTTTCTAATAAGGGAAACATTAAGGCATTAAGGGTCATTAAGGGTTTCATTAAGCGCTAAATAATCTTACTAAATTTGATACCTACGGCATCGATAAACTGTCTGTTGATTTCTACCCACATTAAGTGCCTAACGGCACTATTTTCTTCCTTGAGAAATTTGAATCAGATCTTTGAATCAACAATTTAAAAAATCTATCAAGGTGGCTTCTATATTGCTATTCCATAAGTTATTATTAAAACACAGAACATGACGTGGAGGGTTACTTAATGGTTGATCCCTATTTCTTTATTAATAAGAGAACCCGATACAAGGAAACTTCCTATCCTTTACAAAATTCAAAATGCCTATGGAAAAGCCTTCCGAAGAGTCACTTATATTCACAAGACCAAGCTGAAAGCCCTTATGCTGCCCGGCTCGGTTGACCAGCCCGATTTGCACACCGTTCATATTTTCGCAGTCATTAAAACCTGAATTAAGTTGTAAGCCATCTAAATCCTTAGTTTTATTAAAACCTGCCGACAATTGAACCCCGGAAATGGAATCAGCAAGATTTGCTCCGGCAGTAATTTGTGTCCCTTTTATGTGAGTGGCTAGATTAAAACCGGCAGATAATTGTAAACCGGAAAAGTTGTCACTATTGAAATTTCCTATTCCCGCAATTTGTGTTCCTTCCTGCTTCCCCTTCGTCCTATTCAAGCCGCCCGCAATTTGTGATCCGATCATTTCCCCTCCTACAAGATTGGTCAAGCCCGCAATTTGTGAGCCACTTA
>CALCSX010000340.1 GCA_937894165.1 uncultured Saprospiraceae bacterium
GAAACGAGACAATCTCTCATGAGGAAGTGAGTAGGCAAATTTATAAAATCAAAAAATATAAGCCTTCTGAGTATGGTTCAGCTGCATTTACACACTACATGCATAATCATAAAAACGGTGTATCAAAGTTTTACGAAAGGGAAGCGGTTAGTCATGTTAAATCAGTAATGGAGTATAAATTTCCGGAAACTGAAATTACAACTATTGTAGCTGAGCAAGCTCTTCAAAGCATGCTTTTTAATTTCAAAAATGATGTACCTTTTCCCGAACCGGAAAATCCTAAATTTAAATTTATTGATTTGTTCGCCGGAATAGGGGGTTTTAGAATTGCAATGCAAGGGCTGGGTGGAAAATGTGTTTTTACCAGTGAATGGGATGAACAAGCTAAAAAAACCTATGAAGCCAATTTTGGTGAGGTGCCATTTGGTGACATTACAAAAGAGGAGACTAAGAGATTTATTCCTGATGGTTTCGATGTCCTTTGTGCCGGATTCCCGTGTCAAGCTTTTTCAATTGCAGGAAAAAGAGGCGGGTTTGAAGATATAAGAGGAACACTTTTTTTTGATGTAGCAGAAATAATCAAAAAGAAGCAACCAAAGGCAATTTTTCTGGAAAATGTTAAAGGATTATTTAATCATGACAAGGGAAAGACTCTCCAAACAATTTTAAATGTTTTAAGAAACGATTTAGGTTATTTTGTACCTGATCCTCAGGTTTTAAATGCTAAGAATTTTGGTGTGCCTCAAAACCGTGAAAGAGTATTTATAGTTGGATTTAGAGGTGATTTAGGAATTGATAGTTTTGAATACCCTGAATCGACTAATAAAAATGTAAGGTTTGAAGATATTAAGGAGGAAGATACAGTTTCCGTTAAATATTATTTATCTGACACCTATCTAAATACACTAATTAATCATAAGAAAAGACACGAAAGTAAAGGAAATGGATTTGGTTATGAAATCATCCCGGATGATGGTATTGCTAATGCTGTTGTTTGTGGAGGTATGGGTAGAGAACGAAATCTAGTTTATGATGACAGGTTAGAAGATTTTACGCCTATAACACATATTAGGGGTGATGTGAACAGAAAAGGAATTAGAAAAATGACCCCAAGAGAATGGGCAAGACTTCAAGGCTTTCCTGATAATTTTATAATCCCTGTAGCAGATGCTTCTGCTTATAAACAATTTGGCAATTCAGTTGCAGTTCCGGCAATCAAAGCCACAGCACAAAAAATAATAGAAAGCATTTTAAAATTACAAAATCATGAATTCAAATCAAATCGAACTTATAAGCAATAAGCTATATGTTGGTCTTGGATCAACGATGGATTTTTCAAGGTGGGAAACATTTTCTATAAATGAAAAAATTGACGAAACACTAAAACCAAATGGATTAGTGTATTACGAAGTAAATTCGTTAAAAAATGCTATTGCATTATCTAAAAAGTTTATAAAAGAATTTGGATTAGGTTCATCCAATTGGCTTGGAGGAATTGTCTTAGATGATTCAATGAAATTTGTAGCAAAAATTTCCTATAATGGAAGATTATGGGACAATGAGGATTGGAGAGTAGCTCAAGAAATTGAATTATGTTAAAAGGAAATAAAGGAGAATGGAGCGAAATATACACTCTTCTGAAAATCATCTCAGACAAAAATCTATTTGCAGGAGACAGCGATTTAAAAAGGCTTGAAAACCTTATATTCCCAATCATTAAAATTCTGCGCGATGAATCAAACGGAACTTATGAATATGCTTATGAAAGCGACTTGGTTATCATAAAAGGTGTCGGGGAAGAATTTAGAATTCCAATTGTAGAGTTTCAAATGAATGCGATACTGCTACTTTCGAAGCTTAAAGAAACCACTACTGCAACTTTTTCCATTCCTGAAATCGAAACATTCATCAATACATTTTCCTGCTATTCACTTAAAGCAAAATCATCAATTAAAAGTGATATCAGAATAATAATTCACGACCAACGAACAGGAACTACACCTCAATTGGGTTTCAGTATTAAGTCACAATTGGGTGGTGCATCAACACTTTTGAATGCAGGTAAGACTACCAATTTTATTTATGAAATAAAGAATACAATTTTAACACAAAGTCAAATTCAGGAGATAAATAGTATTGATTCAAGGAGTAAAATCAAGGATAGAATTGAGAAAATAACTGAGTTTTTGGGGAAATTGGAATTCAAACGAACCGCAAGTTCAATTTTTGGCAATAACTTAATATTGATTGATAGTGTAATGCCTGAAATTCTTGCTGAAATTCTTTTATTGTTTTTTACTTCAGGTCATTCAAAACTTGTCGATTTAGTTAATGAAATTTCAATTTCAAACCCCCTCGAATATAATCTAGAAACAAATCATCCTTTTTATTCATATAAAATCAAACGCTTCTTGACCGACATAGCGTTGGGTATGATGCCTTCAAAAATGTGGACAGGAGAACTTGATGCGACAGGCGGTTATTTAGTAGTAAAAGAAGATGGAGAAGTTCTTTGCTATCACATTTATAATCGAAATGAATTTGAAAACTATTTACTGAATAATTCCAAGCTGGAAACAGCAAGTAGTACTAGACACGATTTCGGATCTGTGTACCATTCAGACACAAAACAGTTTTTTAAACTGAATTTACAAATAAGATTTTTGAAGTAATGAAAAATCAACTACAATTTAGAATCAGTTCAGGATTAAAAAACATAATTGGAAGAGATTTAATTACTGATGATTTTATAGCCATTTTCGAACTTGTTAAAAATTCGTACGATGCACACGCATCTAAGGTTTTAATAGAGTTTGAAAACTTAGAGTCTCCATTTGCGATTATCAGAATTACTGATAACGGAAAGGGAATGAATTATGATGATCTAATCAATAAATGGTTGTTTGTAGCATACTCTGCTAAAAAAGACGGAACTGAAGACAATAATTTTAGGAATAAAATTAAAACAAAATCATTTTATGCTGGTGCAAAAGGAATTGGAAGATTTTCTTGTGATAAATTAGGTTCTAAACTTAAACTAATTACAAAAAAGGATGAGATATTTAGTAAAATCGAGCAAATTGAAGTGGATTGGGACAATTTTGAAAAAGACTCAAAAGACGAATTTATTAATATAAGTGTAATTCATAGCACATTAAATTCAATTCCATTTCAATATAGTTCAGGTACCATTATCGAGATAACAAGTATAAGAGATGATTCTGAATGGAATTATGGTAAAATAATTCGATTAAAAAATTCATTGTCAAAATTAATTAATCCCTTCGAAAAAAATGAAGAAAGGATTTTTGAAATTGAAATTAAAGCAAATCAATATTATGAGCTTGATAGTAAATATCAAACCGAATATCAAAAAATTAATGGGTTAGTTCAAAATAATCTAATTTCAATTTTAAATGAAAAAACATTTAAAATTGTCTCACGTATTTCTAAAAATGGTCAACTTATAATTTCCGATATAACAAATAATGGAACTTGGTTATTTACAGTCACAGAAAATAATTTATCATTTAATCATTTAAGAGATATTTATATTGAGTTATACTTTTTAAATAGAAGTGCCAAAAATAATTTCACACGGACTATGGGTATTAAGAATACAGAATATGGTTCAATTTTCTTGTATAAAAATGGCATAAGAGTATATCCCTACGGAGAACCAGGAGAAGATCCTTTTGATCTCGATCGACGGCAACAAAAGAGAATCGGTGACAAATTAGGGACTAGAGAATTAATAGGTAGAATTGAAATATCAGGTGATAATGAAGATTTTACAGAAACTACAAGTCGTGATGGTGGATTAATTAAGAATCATGCATATTATCAACTCATTGATTATTTCACTTCCGTAATAGAAAAGTTGGAGTCTTTTTGGACCAGCATGTATAAATATGGAGTTGATATTGATGATTATAGTGAAAATGATGAGGTGGAAATTAAGATCATTAAGTCTTTATTAAAGATTAAAAGTGATAATTCTTATGTTGTTATAAATTTTAATACAGACTTTATTTCTATAATTACAGATTCTCAAGAAAAAGACCAGAATGCTTTGGTTTTAATAAAATCCATTGAAAAAATTGCTAGAAATTCTAATAATAAAGCTTTATTTTCAAAGATATCTAAAATTAGAAGAACTTTAGATGATGCTTTATCCTTAGCATTGAATGCTGAGGAGGCATTAAAAATAAAAAATAAAGAACTAAAAGAACAGGAAAATCAAAATCTTTTTTTAAAATCATTAAAAAGTCAAGATTTTTCAGAATTAGTGAGCTTAATGCACCACATTGGCATTTCATCAGGTATTATTAGTAATCATTTGCAAATTTTGACTTATAAAATTGAAAAGAAAATATCATTTAATGATGATGATTTAAAAAGGGCAATTTCCATTTTGAATTTGGAAAATCAAAAAATTTTATCTATTTCCAGATTTGCGACCAAGGCAAACTTTAAATTAAATGCAGAGAACCAAAGTTTGGATTTAATTCAATTTGTAACTCAATATATAAATAATGTAGTTTTAGCATATTTAAACGGGATTGATATAAGAATTCTTGTTCCAGATGGAATGGCTTTCATAACAACTTTTAAGCCCCTTGAATTAACGATGATTATAGATAATTTAATTAACAATTCTAAAAAAGCAAAAGCTACTTTAATTGAAATTGAAATTCTAAAAATAAATTCTAAATTGTTAATTTATTTTAAAGATAATGGTGTAGGAATTCCTCAAGCAAATAGGCAGAAAATTTTTGATTTCGGATTTACCACAACAGAAGGTTCTGGTCTTGGTTTAACTCACATAAGAGAAACCTTAGAAAAAATTGGAGCAAAAATTGAACTAAATATTGATAGTGAATTAAATACAACCTTTTTATTGACATTTAAATAATTAAACAAATATTCCTATGAAAATTTTAGTTTTCGAAGATTCTCCAAATAAAATGCAATCTGTGGAAGAATTACTCAACTTGAAATTAAGCCATGAATTTGGTATGACAATTTCAATGGTTATCCATATCGACGATGCTACATTAGAAACAGAATTACTAACTAATGATTTTGCATTGGTTTTAATAGATGACGATTTAGGAGATAATTTGTCGGGTGAGAATGTGATTGAAAAAATTATTGAAATAATTGATTCTACTCCCGAGTGCCGAAGATTACCCTTAATTTATTATTCTGCGGGTACTACTGTTGAAGATTTAAAACTAAAATCTAAACGTTTTGGAATGATTCAATGTGTCAGTTTTGAAAATTTAACGGATGTTGTATACACATTTGTAAAAAGCAGGAGGTAAATAATGCATTTTTTTTCTAATTCAATAAGTTGAAATACTTTATACTTTTCTGTCGATTTAATGGATCAGTTATTTATTGAATAACATTTGTGTAATAAGTAAAATTATTTATTTGGTACAACAAGTTTTAACTTTATTTAATGAGAAATACCAAAAACTTCCTTTTTGAACAATTATTTAAAACCAAAATCACTACCATGACCATCACTCTCCACCAC
>CALCSX010000341.1 GCA_937894165.1 uncultured Saprospiraceae bacterium
TCAGGTCTTTTTGGCATGCGGGTAAGTTGATGTTGTGTAATGCTGTATTTTTGGTTGAATAATAAAGTAAATCTGTTCGACCCGCTCTGGGGTCGGAGGTTGGATTTGGTATTTTTTCTAACATTATTTGACACACTCTGTGGGTCGTTTGATTATGATTTGGAAAGGAATATAAGGTAGGATACTTTTTTAGGATAGATGACGATATGATTTGAAGGTGGTTATATATACAAATTTGATTTGATAAGATTCCATTTAGCTAGTCTGTGTTGGATAGAGACTTTTATGACGCCGAGACCATATTTTATGCTTCTACTGAGGTTGATTGAGGAAGCTTCTTCGAAATATTTTGTAGGGCAGGTCACTTCGCCAATGTGATAACCTTTATAAATTATTTGCGAAAGCATTTGGTTGTCGAAGATGAAATCATCAGAATTGGAATTGTAGTTGATGTTTTGAAGGACTTCTCTGCTGAAGGCGCGATAGCCGGTGTGGTATTCCGATAGTTTATAATTGATCAAAATATTTTGAAAGAGAGTCAAAAATCTGTTGGAAATGTACTTGTAGAGTGGCATACCTCCCTTCAAGGCTCCTTTTCCAAGAATTCGAGAGCCGAGCACAACAGGGTAGAGCTCTTCTCCGATAATATTGGCCATGGCCGGGATCAATTTGGGTGTATATTGATAATCAGGATGCAGCATTATTATTATGTCCCCTCCTAGTTCCAACGCTTTATTATAAAGTGATTTTTGATTCCCGCCGTAGCCTTTATTTTGCTCATGAATGATAATATGGCGTATTCCCAATTGTCCGGCTAGATCGGATGTATTATCAGAGCTGTTGTCATCGCAGAGGATAATTTCATCTACAAGATCATCCGGAACCTCATTAAATGTAGCCTGAAGCGTACGAGCAGCATTGTATGCGGGCATTACGACAATCACTTTTTTATTCTTATACATTCCTCAACTGATAATTAATCTGCTAATATAAAATTAATAGAATGGATAATGTAGAAATGGGAAGAATTTCAAAGTCACATTTCAATATAAATTTTCCGGTCTAACCATATTTTTTAATGGATAAAAGTTAACTTTAGGCTAAAGGAATTTGAAACATGTCAGAGCAAAATAATTTATTCGATAGAATAATCGAAGCTGAAAAGTTTATCCGATCTCGCACGACCTTTGAGGTGCAATATGGAATTGTTCTCGGTACAGGTTTGGGATCTTTAATCGATGAAATGGTTATAGATTCAGAGATACTTTATGCTGAAATTCCATATTTTCCAAAGAGTACCGTGCAAAGTCACGCCGGAAAAATGGTTTTCGGACGAGTGGGAGGAAAAAATGTAGTGGTCTTGGCCGGGAGGTGGCACTACTATGAAGGTTATAGCACCAAAGACTTGACCTTTCCTATCAGGGTGCTAAAAGCATTAGGTGTAAAGGAAATGATATTTACCAATGCCAGTGGCAGTATTAACAGTACTATGAGGGCGGGAGATATTGTATTTGTTGAAGATCATATCAATTTGTTGCCTGAGAATCCTTTGCGGGGGGAGAATGATGAAAGGTTGGGACCTAGGTTTCCCGATATGAAGGGCGCTTATAATATTGAGGGTAATAAAAGAGCGATGGAAATTGCCAATAAACTTGGATACAGAGCGCATTCAGGAGTATATGTGGGTTTTCAAGGACCTAATTTGGAGACGCCGGCTGAGTATAGGTTTCTGCACCGAATTGGTGGCGATATAGTAGGAATGTCTACGGTACCGGAAGTCTTGGTGGCGGTTCACAGCGGATTAAAACCGATGGTAGCTTCCATAGTTTCTAATTGTTCCTATCCAATATCTGAGATTAAGGAAACCAGTTTAGAAGATGTCATTTCAACGGTAAATCAATCAGCATGGAAGTTGAAAAATGTCAT
The DNA here is from genome assembly GCA_937894165.1 of uncultured Saprospiraceae bacterium. GTDB lineage: Bacteria > Bacteroidota > Bacteroidia > Chitinophagales > Saprospiraceae > CALCSX01. The sequence continues at coordinate 1,927 of CALCSX010000341.1, forward strand.
GGTAAAATATCTCGAGCAAGCATAAAAAAAAGGAGCCGATGGATTAGATCAGCTCCTTACTTAAAAAAATATTAAGCTA
>CALCSX010000342.1 GCA_937894165.1 uncultured Saprospiraceae bacterium
CCTTCTGCGTAGAAGTCTCTAATAATTTTTACCACTTCATTAGGGTCATCAGTAATTGGGATAAGGTTCAAATCTGATTCAATAATATTATGTTCTTCCAACATGACTTCAGTGATCCATGATTTAAGACCTGACCAATATGAAGATCCTACCAGAATAACGGGAACTTTGGATATTTTTTTAGTTTGAATTAAGGTAAGCACTTCAAATAGCTCATCCATTGTACCAAAACCGCCCGGAAGAACCACGAAACCTTGAGCATATTTTACAAACATTACTTTTCGCACGAAGAAATAATGGTATGAGAAGTTTTTATCCTGATCAATATAGGGGTTATAACTTTGTTCGAAAGGGAGACTAATATTGAGACCTACAGAAATACCGCCTTGTTCGTAGGCACCTTTATTACCGGCCTCCATAATTCCGGGACCACCACCTGTGATAACACCATAGCCTTCTTCAATACATTTAGCTGCAATCTCGGTAGCTAACTTATAATATTTGTTATCAGGTTTAGTACGAGCGGAGCCAAAAATGGAGATACAAGGACCAATGGTATTTAATCTTTCAAATCCATCAACAAATTCAGCAATTACTTTGAACATGGTCCAAGAGTTTTCGCTTTTTCTGCTTAGCCATTTCTTCCTTTCTGCTTGCGGAGTTCCTAAACTCTCAAATTCAGACATAAAAACAAATTAGTGATAAAAAAGTGGTGTTTACATCGAGCAAAGAGCACAATATAGGAATATCTAAACAATTTTCTAATTTGAAATAATTTATTTCTCTTTATAATCAGTATAAACTTTATCTATATAGTCATGGATTTCATCGAGTGAATCGAATTTCGAGAATATTTCATTGAATCTACTCATTTTATCACTGGAAGGATAAACATATCTTGAAACATCTTCATGGGAAACCTTTTCTCCACTAAGGATTATTAATCTTTCGATCACATTTCTCAATTCACGGATGTTGCCACTCCAATTTAATTCCATGAGGAAATCGATCGCTTCCGGTGCGAATTTCTTTGTAGCGATTCCGTAGTCGTTGCAGATAGATGTATTGAAGTGATCAATAAGAAGAGGTATATCCGTTTTTCTTTGATCTAATGTTGGAACTTCTATTATTATTACCGCCAATCTATGATAGAGATCTTCTCGGAACCTACCCATTGCGATCTCTTCACGTAGATTTTTGTTGGTTGCAGCTACTACTCGAACATCAACACTCAATTCCTTATCACCTCCCACTCGTACGATTTTGTTTTCTTGAAGAGCTCGTAGTACTTTTGCTTGAGCTGAGAGACTCATATCTCCAATTTCATCAAGAAAGAGCGTGCCACCATTGGCCTGTTCGAACTTGCCGATTCTTTGTTTTATAGCAGAAGTAAAAGAGCCTTTTTCGTGGCCGAACAATTCACTTTCAATTAGTTCTGCGGGAATGGCAGCACAGTTTACTTCTACGAGAGGTTTTTTATTTCTTTGACTTTTTTCATGAATCCATCGCGCCACCAATTCTTTGCCGGTACCATTACTTCCGGTGATAAGTATTCGGGCATCAGTGCCGGCAACTATATTTATAGTTTCCTTAATTTTGATAATTTGATCTGATTCACCAATTATTTCCTGGGCTTTAAATTTTCCAATTTTAGTTTGGAGTTGTTTCCTTTCTGTCACGAGAGAATTTTTATCCAAAGCATTACGGATGCTTATAAGCATACGATTCAAATCCGGTGGTTTGGAAATAAAGTCGAAAGCTCCTTTTTTTACAGCTTCTACGGCGGTATCAATAGTGCCGTGACCTGAAATCATAATTACAGGAAGATCCTGCGACATCATAAGGATTCTATCGAGGGCTTCCATTCCATCCAGGTTGGGCATTTTGATATCCAAAAGGACGGCGTCATATTTATTTTGCTTAATTTTCACCAAGCCTTCCATTCCATCCCCTGCCTCATCCACTTTATATCCTTCATATTCTAGAATATCTCTTAGAGTTCTTCTTATACTAATTTCGTCGTCCACTATCAAAATTGTAGCCATAGAGTATGATTAACACATTATAAAATTTATTAATATGTAAATTTAAACCATTTCTTTAAATATTACAAATAATTTTAATATATTTTAAAAAAATAGGTAAATAGTTAGGTGGAATAGATTGGCTGAAGGGAAGCGAGTCTGAAACGTAGCGACCCGCAGGGTAGGCCCCAAATTCATATTATTACACCTCCTTTCTCTCGAATTTTGGGAAATTAATTATCACAATTCACCCAAAGCTATTTTCTCTCGAATTTCGAAAATCTAACCTCCGCACCACCCTAAACTCTCTCTCGAATTTCGAGAAATAATAATTCATCCTCATCATTCTAATCCATTCATCCTGAACAATTTTCTTCATTTCGTACTTATTTAAGTATATCTAATCCGATTCTAGTCTACCTTGTATTTCTTATTTTTTAAAATATTTTTTATGCATTTGATTGAGTTTACCAATGCCGGATTATTTTGCCCTAGAGCCGATGTCTACATCGATCCATGGATCCCGGTAAAGAAGGCTTTGATTACCCATGCTCACTCTGATCATGCTCGACCCGGAAATGAGCATTACCTTGCTGTTAAGGATTCTATTCCCATCCTTAAATCTCGTCTGGGAGAAGAAATCGTCTGTAGTTCTGTAGATTATGGTGAAATTACCTCTGTAAATGGTGTAAAAATATCTTTCCACCCTGCAGGTCACGTTATAGGTTCTGCTCAAATCAAGCTTGAATACAAAGGTGAAATTTGGGTGATTAGTGGAGATTACAAAACTGTTGATGATGGTATTACTCCTCCTTTTGAATCTGTAAAATGTACTCATTTTGTAACTGAATCTACTTTTGGTCTGCCATCATACAATTGGAAATCTCAATCCCAAATATTTGATGAAATTAACAGGTGGTGGGGGAAAAATTATGAAGATGGAAAATATAGTGTTATAGCCGCCTATTCTCTGGGAAAGGCTCAACGAGTGTTGAAAAATATTAATCATGACATTTCGACTGTTTATGTGCATCCAACTATTGCTAAACTTAATGATGTAATAAGAGATATGAATTATTATTTGCCCCAAACGGAGATAATTGATCATGAGTCGGGCTATAATTTCGTTCCGGGGGCCTTAATTCTCGCCCCTCCAGGTGCACTGTCCGGAAATTGGATAAAAAAGTTGAAGTCATACGAGGAAGGAATTGTTTCAGGTTGGATGAACACCAGAGGAAATAGAAGGCGAAGGTCTGTTGAAAGAGGATTTGTCCTCTCAGATCACGCTGATTGGTCGGGGCTTAATGCTGCCGTTGAAGCATCAGGTGCAGAAAATATTTATGTCACCCATGGATATTCAGATATATTTAGTCGGTGGCTGAGAGAAAAGGGCTATAACGCTCATGTCGTCAGCACGGCATATAAAGGGGAGGGTTCAGATGAAGAAATTTCGTACAGTTAAAATATTTTATGAAGAAATTTGCAGAACTTTTTACCGCTTTAGATCAGACGACAAGCACGATTAAGAAGGTGGATTTATTGCATCATTATTTTGATCTTAATATTGATGAAAAGGATAAAATTTGGGTAATTGCAATATTCACTCATCGACGACCTGCAAGAACAGTTTCTACCACATTATTGAGGACTTGGGCGGCCGAAATAGCAGATATACCTCTCTGGCTTTTTGAAGAAAATTATCATATTGTAGGGGATTTGGCTGAGACAATAGCCTTAGTTTTACCATCTTCTAATATTAGCAGTAACTATTCTCTAAATTACTGGATTCAATATATTAAGGACTTAAAAGCATTGAATGATGAAGCTAAAAAAGATAAAATTATATCGGCATGGTCAGTTCTTGATCCTATCGAGAGAATGCTTTTTAATAAGTTAATTACCGGAGGATTTAGGGTTGGTGTTTCCAATAAAATTATAGTGAAGGCTTTGAGCAAGCATACTCTTCTGGATGAAAGTATTGTGATGCACAAATTAATGGGTAATTGGAGGCCGGAATCAATAAGCTGGCAGAACTTGCTTTTTGCGGAGGATGCCGCCGCCTCCTTATCACGACCTTATCCTTTTTATCTTTCTTATGCAATCGATGCGAACAGAGATGATGAGGCCATCGAAATTTTAGCTTCTGAAGGAATTTCAGGAGATAAATGGATCGCCGAATGGAAATGGGATGGAATCAGGGGGCAGGTGATCAAACGAGATGGTTTATTAGCAGTATGGTCCCGAGGGGAGGAGCTGATTACTGAAAAATTCCCGGAATTCGAGAAACTTATTCAATCGCCAGTAGATAATTTCGTTCTAGATGGGGAAATCACAGCTTTTGATGAAAAACCTCTAAGTTTTAATATTTTACAAACTCGAATTGGCAGGAAAAATTTAACCGCTAAAATATTAAAGGAAGCCCCGGTAAAATTCATAGCTTATGATATATTGGAATATCAGGGTGATGATATCAGGTCTTTACCTTTTTCGGAAAGGAGATCTATTTTAGAGAAAATGATTAAAGAAATGTCCGGTGAGGAAAATATTTTGCTTTCACCTATTCATAATTTCGACTCTCCGCAAAAACTTATCGAAATTCGAGAGACTGCTCGTGAAAGTTTCGCAGAAGGCCTTATGCTCAAATCCAAATCAGGTCCTTATCTCAGTGGTCGTAAGAAAGGTGGAAGTTGGAAATGGAAACTCGACCCCTACGTCATTGATGCTGTTATGATCTACGCCCAAAGAGGTCACGGTCGCCGAGCTAATTTGTATTCTGATTTTACTTTTGCAGTCTGGGATAATGATAAATTGGTGCCAATTGCAAAGGCTTACTCCGGGCTTACTGATAAAGAAATGAATGAGGTTACTTCCTTCGTCCGTAGAAATACGCTCGAAAAGTTCGGTCCGGTATCCGTAGTTAGACCTGAATTGGTTTTTGAAATTGCTTTTGAAGGAATAGCTGCGTCCAAACGTCACAAATCGGGAGTTGCATTGAGATTTCCGCGTATAAAAAGATGGCGTAAGGACAAGTTGGCGAAAGACACAAATACCATAGATGAACTAAAGGGCTTTATTGCTCCTTAAGATAAGACCGCTCCGGGAAAGTTTATTGGCAAAGTTTTTATTTAAAAATTAAGTCATTTACAATAAATTGTTTATTTTGGTCAGTTGATAATAATTATAGAATTGAAAATTGAGTCAATCTTGTTTTATCCCCTTTTAATTTCTTTTTGCTATATAAATTTTTAAAATGAAGCATTTTTTTATTTTCATCGCCTTACTCATTTGTGTTTCTTCATCAGCTCAGAACTTCAAAATTGATAAATTTTCGCCTCGGTTAATGAACGAAATTTCTTCGAGAGGAGTAGAAGATATTGATGTTTTTATAGTTTTGGAATCGCAATTAGATATACAAACTCTTTTGGATAGCTTTGAATTGAATCAAATTTCCATTCATGATAGAGCGGTTATAATTAATAAGCAATTACGCGCCATTGCTGCTGAAAGTCAGTCCAAAATATTTCCTGATTTGGAAAATATTGGTATCAGAAATTATAAACCTTTTTGGGTTGTTAATTCCATATATTTTAAGGCGAACTTTCAACAATTACAAAGTTTATCACTCAATACTGATATAAGATATATTGATCTGAACGCAGAACTAGTGATTGATGAAGCTGAAATTGTGACCGCCGATATCGGAAACCGTAGTAATTCGAGAGAGTTAGGTCTTGAAGTAATTAAGGCTCCCGAAATGTGGGCCAGAGGTTACACTGGCTATGGAACTAAAGCATTTGTAATGGATACTGGCGTAGATATCAATCATCCGGCATTAGGTAGAAATTATGCGGGAAATGTTGTCCCGGACGATCAGGCTTGGTTTGGCTTCCGCGATGGAAATAATAGACCTTACGATTGTCAAAATCACGGTTCTCACGTCACTGGTACTATTCTCGGTGTTGATAGAAAAAATCAGGATACAATAGGTGTCGCTTTCAATGCTATGTGGATGGGGGCTCCAATATTACTGGTTTGTGGCGGCAATACTGAAATAAGAATGGCTGGTTTTCAATGGGCTTTAGATCCCGATGGCAACCCGAATACAAGCCACGATATGCCGGATGTTATCAATAATTCTTGGACTGATACCAATGTCGATTTGTGTTACGAAGTTTATACGCAATTATTTACAGTTTTGGAAGCTGCAGGAATGGCGGTTGTCTTTGCTGCGGGAAATGATGGTCCTGGCGTGGGTACTATTTCCGCTCCTAAAAATATTAATGTATCCCTAGTAAATACATTTGCTGTGGGGGCTGTGAATGCTAATAATTTGGACATTGCAAATTTTTCAAGCAGAGGTCCTTCTGCATGTGGGGGAGAGGGATCCTTGTTGATTAAACCTGAAGTTTCAGCACCCGGGGTTAGTGTTAGGTCAAGTGTTCCCGGCAATGAATATTCAGAATTTAACGGAACTTCTATGGCCGCCCCACATGTTGCCGGCGCTATTCTACTATTAAAAGAAGCCTTTCCCTTCTTGTCAGGTGTTGAAATTAAATTAGCTCTTTACTTCTCTGCTATAGATTTAGGGGAGCCGGGAGAGGATAATGTCTATGGCATGGGCCTAATCGATGTCGATGCCGCTTATAATTATTTAATTCTTCAAGGTAATGTTCCGGTAAGCCCGCAGACCAATAATGATTTAGCTTTGACGGAATGGGATTATAAACTAGATTACTGTTCAGGGAATTTAACCTTTAATTTTGATATAGTGAATCAAGGTCTTGAGATAATTGATACTATTTTACTAGAATTCTTCGAAAATGAAGATGCTTTACTACCTTTTTACTCCTATGAAGTAGCGCAAAATCTTGGGAATGGAGAGCGAACATACGTCAATTTAGAATTGCTCCCAGGGGAGGAAGGTGTTTTTCAATGGATGATTCGGGCAAGTCCAAAAAACCGAATTGATGAACGACCATTAAATAATACTGTTAAAATGTTTGTGAACTTTGAACAGGTGGAAGATTGGACCTTAGATATAAACAAGGAGGAAATAGAAGTGGATCTTTGTGGAGGGACAAATGTAATTCTTCAGAATCTAAACGATGAGGGAACTCTCATTTGGTACGATGACAGTGTCAGCATAAATCCAATTTTCATCGGAAATACTTTTTTAAATCTGCTTCCAAATCAAGATTCCACTATAACTTTATACGCTGGATTTCAAAGAGATAGCGTCATTTATTCGCGAGGATTGGAAGTTCAGGATTTTATTCCGGCAAGCAGATCGGGTGTAATTTTTAAAACACTTCAGGATGTTGTTGTCGAAAGTTTTGAATTTGAAGTTAATCAACGGGGATTATTCAATGTTGCCATAGCCAATGAAGCCAACAACCTAATTTGGACATCCAATAAAATATATGAAGTTGGTGTTAATGTGTTGGAACCAAATATTACACTTCAAAAGGGTCTGAATTACACTATTTTTATCGCAGGGAATCGGTCAGTTAATGCCCAATATTTCGATTCTTCGGATACAGATATTGCGGGATATGTAAATACTATAGGCACCTTGAATAACAACGAATTTGATGATGACTTATTTACCCCTATCGCTAATATTGGTTTTTCCTATGAAGTGCCTTGTTCCCGAAAACCGGTATTGTTAAATGTTATAGCTACTGAAAACACACCTACAGTCGATTTTAGAACGGATCCTGACACCTTGATTTTAGCAGGGAAGCCAATTCAGTTTGTAAATGAATCAGTAGGAGCAATATCTTACGACTGGCAATTTGGCGATGGAAGTTCTTCCAATGAAATCTCTCCGGTGCATACTTTTACAAATCCGGGAGAATACGATGTCATCCTTACTGTTAAAACATTGGAAGGTTGCTCCAATTCCTATTTGCTGACAATCGAAGTTCTTGAAGATACGGAGGTTAATATTAGACCTAGTGAATTGAATTATTCAATTCATATTTATCCCAATCCTTCTCAGAATGAAATTAATATTGATTGGGATGAGAATACAGCAATGAAATCAATTGAATTAATATCCTTAAGTGGAAATATAATTTTCAAAAATAAATCAGCTTTAATTGGTGGAAATTTTAGGTTCGATCTAACCAACTCTTCAGTAACTTCAGGAATATACATCCTAAGATTAATTTTGAATGATGGTTCTATAGTAAATCGAAGGATAGTTAAAATATAGCATCTGGGCGAAATCCGTTGATTGGACAATCGCTCGACAAAGCTTTAGTAGTAATTTAGTTTTATTACTGCTTAATTAATTTTTTAAGTATAAATCATCTTTAATTCTCTGCCAAGTATTAGAAGATAAACTTGGCTTTCCACTGGTTTCAAACCCGGTACTATACTCATTGATATAGTCTACTCGCTTCTTTGTGTCGGGATGTGTACTTAACCATTCTACGGAGTAAGTTTCCATTTTAGATATATTATACATGAAATCAGCGTAGGCTTCCGGATTAATATCAGAATACACCAAATAATTGACAGCTTGAAGATCAGCTTCTTTCTCCATATGTCTATCGTATGCTGTGGAAGTCAATGTCTGTGTGGCATCTGTCAAGATTTGGCTGCCCGCATTCCCCACTGTCATATTTATTAATGCACTAACACCGATCTCTTTTCTTAATTTCTTCATAATATGATCCAGCTCGATATGAGCTAATTCATGCGCTATCACACCGCTTAATTCATCCGGACTTTCAGCCGCCTTAATAAGTCCTGTATAAATGACAATTTGTCTGCCGGGTAGAGCGAAAGCATTTACATCCTCGTTTTGCAAAATATGCAATTTAATTGATTGCATATCAATATCATTAGAGTTGCACAATTGATGTAGTATGCTATCTAAAGCAATTTTAAGATGAAGATTTTTATTAGGAGTTTCCTGGTATCTGAAACTTTCCCAAATGAGTTCGCCCAATTTTTCCTCCGTCTTTTCAGTAATTATTTCAATTTGAAATATTTTTACCCAGTTTAATCTGCTTAAAACAAACCAACATGAAAAAAATATCACTACTGATATAAATAGTTTTAAAATTATTTTATTCATTTCTCAGCTTTTACAATTAAATCAGTCATATCTCCGAAAAACCACCAGTGCACATGAATGCCCTTACTGGTTTGAATAGCCGTATATATTGTAGCAATAAATTCCACTAAATTGAACAACACCGCAGTTAAGACATACGAAATATATAAATTGTCAATCTCACCATCCCCAAAAAATATGGACATAGACCACCAAAATAAGACACTATTTACCAAAAGAAATGAAGCCTGTGATAACAATGCCTGCGTACAATGCCATCTAACGAAATAGGTGCTATTTCTATACGCTGTCCAAAAGATGAACGTGGCAATTAAGTTCACAATAGGGAGGGGTAAGCCAACTACTATTGCCACCAAGGACATAATATAACTGCCCGATGCCTTTTCTCTTTCGTGTTCTAATGGTCGATAAGCAAATGTTTCTACAGTAATCATACACTTTTAATTATATTCCAAATCCAATTAGATAAAATTAATAGAATAGAAATCACAATTACACTTTTATTCTGAAAAATGGTCTCCATTTTCTTGTAAGCTTTGTGAAAGGTGCTTTGATTCCTTATTAAATCTATGATCACCCATACTGGAAGTACTACAAGCAGAATAGCCAATATTATTCCTAATGGATTCCAGTATAAAGCATCTAATATTCGACCTTCTAATAATGAAATCACTGAGCGAGTTGAGCCACAGGATGGGCAGGGAATACCGGTCGTCAATTTAATAATACAAACACCTTCCATTGAAGACTCTTGCTGCTTTAAGTATAAAATTTGGAAAAGTAACCAAAGATATCCTCCTGCAACAGCTGACAAGGTAAGTAGATAAAGAGATTTCCGTGTCATTTTTTAGAAACTCAGCGCTTGCTGAAGTTGTATCATGTTTTTTTCTTTGGTAGCTCCTGAGATCAAAAACCAATCCACTATGGCCCATATTCCTAAACCGCCACATGTTACAAGCTTAGCTATACCAAGTCCTGTATCTCCAATATAAAATCTATCTATTCCAAGGTTCCCACCAACAATAGAAATAATCAATGCAGTTGTGGGATCTTTAAATTGGGTTATGTGCAGGGCTCCCCACTGTGCCTCGTCCAATTGCAAAAGTCTTTCTCTAATCATAGGTAATTGGTAACTTTCAAAAAATTTACCATTGACCATTAAAAACATATCGACTTTCTGAGTATCCATAATTTAATATTTAATTGTGGATTTATCGCCACATAGTTAAATCGTTAATAATTCCTTGTGCTGCAACTAAAATTAAATGAATACACACCATCAGTCCATTTTAGTATATATATCAAATATAATAATAATCATTAAAAATGAAATTAATAATTCGATTAATGAGAGTATTTGAAGGATAAAGTTCGGCTTAATGACCAAATAATTAAAAATTTTCATAAAATTTAATGTATGTGATTAGAATCGAGAACTGCCTACTCTATTTTCAACCCTTTTGAATCATACAGACCTATTAAAACAGAATTGCCTGAATTGTCCACCCGCAGACCTCCATATTTCGCTGTTTCATATTTTTCTGCCTGCCCTTCCTGGAAAAAATAAGATTCAGCGCCAAACTTAATTCGCCATTCATCCAGACTATATTTAATTACAAGTTCATCACTCGCTATCGAATCCGAATGCTGTTGCAATCTATCTATTTTGAAAACATTTGCAGAGTCCCTGACCAACACGCCATAGCCACGCTTAGAGATTTCATAGGTATTGATGGTCGGATCAATAGCATATTGCAATTCCATATAATCCCCTTGCATCAATGATCTGGGATCAACAGGTGCTAAATTTATTAATACCAATTCTCCTTCCTCCATAATTCTTTCTTTCTGAAAAACAGAAAATGAAAAGTATCCAGCAATGGCAAGTAGATTCAAAACAATTAAGCCGCTTTTAAATGAATTTGGCATCTTTTTATTTTTTTTATTTGATGGATTGTATGCCATATTTTTTCATTCGTGAGAAAATAATTTGAATGGGAATCAAAATTAATCCCGTCAAGATTAAAATAAATGATTTCGTTAGTAAAGTATAATTGAGATCATAATAAAACTGCCCTAAAAAGTAAATAAAACCGGCTATACTTAAAATTATTCCCCAACGATACCCGATTTTGAAACACAAAAGAAATAGACATATCGAAATTCCCAAGCCCGGCGACATTAACATTGGAAATACCAGAAGTGTGACAATTGTAAAAATTATGGCTTTGATCTTAATATTTGATCTAAATTCAATTTCAATGATCAGGTAAGCTAAAAAATATGAGAAAATGACTGGTGCTAATCCCGAAAATGGCAAATAATTCATTTCCTGATAAAAGCCTGTAAGACTGTTTAAACTGTATCCTATAAAAACAGAAAGTAATAAAGCTGATCGTATAGGGAAATATTTTTTAGAAAAGATATTCCGCTTAGAAATGATGCTTGCTTCTTTA
>CALCSX010000343.1 GCA_937894165.1 uncultured Saprospiraceae bacterium
ATAATAGTTCCTTCCTAGACAGAACCGGCTGGAAAGGTTGGGATCAAGTCTACAAGGAATTAGTAAAGTAGATGAGAATAGGTGCGTGCCCTTGACAGACCGCGATAACGATTGAAATTTACCGAATCAATAGTAAGGCGGTCTGTTAAGGTCGGCCTTCTCCGGGGTTCCGTACCTTATACTACTTCACTATCGTTACGTCGTATAAGGCACCGAGCCCTCCGTCCGCCTCACGCGGAGGAATGATTCTGAATGATATTTTGGAATTATTTTAACCCAACTTGGCTCTATACACACCTTTCGCCCAGTTTTTTCAGGGTTCTAATTTTTTAATGGTACACTACATATTTTTTAGTAGGTTTTTGTGTTTCAGTGCATGCTGTGGCAGAATAAATTTCCTGAACCTCTTTTATCGGTTTGGAAGGTTTTCGTAAATGAATAGTTTTATTATCTGTTGGTAGTTCAATAGTTTGAATGGTTTGTGTAGCCATGATTCGAAGGATATTTTTCCAATCATAGTTCAACCCTTGTTGTTTCAGCATATACCGGATGGTGTTAACCAATTGATAGGCCAAAATTGTTAGATAAATGTGCGATTCTACGCGATCATCATTTTGGTGAAAAATAGGTCTGATCTGTAGGTCAGATTTAAGACATCTAAATGTTGATTCTACCTCTCTTATCGTATTATAGATTTGCCACAGCTCTTTTTCTGAGGTGTCTTGGTAAGAGGTTCTTATAAAGTAAACACCTTTTTCTTTATCCTCTTGGACAGGGTCGTTTTTTTGCCGGTATTCGAGGGTAGTTGCATTTCCATTCTTTTCTTGTATAGTGATTTCATATCTGCCGGACACAACTTTATTTTTTTCTTTAGCTCGACCGATGCGTTCCCAAACTTTTTCTATTTTCTTGGTTCCCCCTTTCTTAGTAAAAGCCTCTCTGATACTTTCTATCTCTTCTTCAAATCGTTGGCATAGTTTTTTGCTTATTGATTGCTCTTTCTTCCTTTTCATATCACTGCGCACATACATCCACATATCTGTCATTCCTTCGGGTTGAAATACGGAAAGTTCAACTTTTTGTCTTTTGCGATCTGTCAGTTGGATGATAGGGTCGGAGGAAATAGGATAATCTTTCAGGCGTTTACGGGATACACAGACATAGTCATGTCCCTTGGACTTTATCAGTGTCAGATTTTCCTCGGTAGCAATTCCTGCATCTATTACAATGACTTTTTTACTCGCCTTTCCGCTATTAATCTCTAAATTAATTAACATTTCGTCTAGAGTCTTAGCATCAGGCTTGTTGCCTTCATATATTTTTGAGTGCCTTATAAATCCCTCTGCATTAATAACTCCCGTAAAGACGACCAAGGGGCAATCACTTCTTTTTTCTTTACTCCGTGCAAATTCCCCTAATTTACTTTTCTTTTTACTCGTCTCAAAATAGGTATTACTGATATCAAAAATGACCAATTTGTCCTCTATGTCAAACATATCAGTAGTGCGCTGATAAAGAAATGAGTCAATTTGCTCCTTAAACTGATAGAGAATATCACTCGTGTGGTAGAGTTGTTTATGAGTAATCGCAGATGAAAGCCCATAGTAATCTTTAAGTTCGCTATTCATTTCAAGTATTTGAGCCGTCTTGTGTTCAGAGCTACTAAAAATAGCTCGTGCCGCTATTGCGATTAAGGATTTTTTCACTTGATCGACTTTAAATCCTAATTGAGATAGGTAGTCAGCTAGCCCCAATTTATCTAGAACTTGGCTGCAAAGATGTTCTGCTCCAAAACTTCTTACATCACAAACTTCAAGTCCATGGAGATCAACTTGATGGAAATCAGCTTTTTCAGGTAAAGGAGGTATGGAAACACCTTGACCCACCGTGTCATTGCTCCCATCCAAATCATATCGAAGCAAATACTTTTCATAATAGGAATACGCTAATATTCGCAGATCCTCAGGTATTGTTGAAGGGAAAAGCTCAGGTTGATTGAATATCAGCGACTTTAGTGATTCTAAAACTAAATTTCGTGATATCTTATCTTGTAAAATAGAATCAGAGCCAAGATAAAGAATGACCTTTTGTTTCACCTTTCCCATGATCCTAGAAGTCTGAACCAAATTGTATTGATAAAAGACTTTGCTCTCCTTGCTACGTTGTTTTTTTACTTCTCTAATAAACATGAAGCAAAGATAAGAAATAAAAATTAAATATACAATCACCGTACATCACTACAAACGACATTTTTGATGATTTTGAACAGTTTTATTAGCTTTCAGCCCAAAGAAAGCCTGAAATTTCCTGTTTTTTCATCCCTATAAGCCAAGTTGGGTTAAAATAGTTTGAGATAAAAAGATTGAGTGGAGGCACAAGTTACAAACTTGCGC
>CALCSX010000344.1 GCA_937894165.1 uncultured Saprospiraceae bacterium
TTAATTGCATAATTCTTTGTAAATTAGAGCAATTAAAATAATAACAATGGAACAAAGATACAAAAGCTTATCTCTATTTGAATTTCAAGAGCAATTTGACACAAAAGAAAAGTGTTTAGATTACTTGGTTAAACTAAAATGGGAAAAAGGCTATAGATGTCCTAAATGCAAGAATACCAAATATGGAAAGGGGATGAAGCCTCATGATAGACAATGCACAAAATGTCAATATGTTGAATCACCTACAGCCGGGACATTATTTCATATGGTGAAGTTTGATTTAGTAAAGGCATTTTATATTGTATATTTCGTCAGTACGAATAAGAAAGGTATTACAAGTACAGAGCTGAGTAGAAAATTGGAATTGCGCCAGAAAACCTGTTGGATGTTTAAACGCAAGGTAATGAAAGCTATGGAAAGTAGTGGTAATTTTTTATTGGAGGGAAAAGTAGAGGTAGACGAAATGGTGGTGGGCGGGCAAGAAGAAGGAGTCAAAGGTCGAAAGAATAAGAACAAGGAATTAGTAGTTGTTGCCATTGAAAAAAAGAAAAATGGAGTAAGTAGATTCTATGCTAAAGTTATAGAAAATGCAAGTGCTAAGAATTTAGGTGAATTCATGAAGAAAACCATTGATCCCAAAGCCAATATTACCACGGATTTATGGGCAGGATATAAACCACTAAAAAGTGATTTTGAAAATATCAAGCATGTAAAATCAGGGAAAAAGGGAGAGAATTTCAAAGATCTACATCGTGTAATTATGAATTTTAAAGGATGGTTAAGAGGTGTCCATCACCATGTAACAGACTTACAAGAATATATTAATGAATACTCCTACCGTTTCAATAGAAGCTTTATGAAAGAGAATATTTTTGAAAATTTGATGAGACGCATGGTGCTAGCAAAACCGTGCCCTTATAAAATTCTTATTAGTTAAATGCCTAAGTCAATAAATTTATTTATTTATGTTTCATTTCAAAAAAACGACCCCAATTTTATGTTTATTTTTCATGATTCTTGGAGGGGTCAATTTATCAGCACAGGAAGCAACAACTGTTTCCGATCAAGAGATTGAGCAATATGCGCAAGTATATTCCGGCATGTTAGAAGTTCAACTGAGTACGCAGCAAGAAATGGTATCAGTTATTGAGCAGGAAGGGTTGGAATTACAAAAATTCTCAGAAATTCAACAAGCTCAACAAGATCCTTCAGCAGAATTAGAGGTTTCCGATGAGGAAATGCAAAAATACAATTCCATTGCAGCTGAATTGGAAAAAATTCAAATGGCTGCGCAAGAAAAAATGAAAGCTACCATTGAAGAAAAAGGAATGAGTATAACTCGTTATCAAGAATTATCAGCTCAAGTACAGGGCGATCCTGAACTTCAGAAAAAAATTCAGACACATCTCCAATAGACAAAAAGAAGTTTGAAATTTTATGACAGCAGGTAGCATGAGCGATCTGCTGTTATTATTTTAGGACTGTTCATATTTTCTCGAAAGCCGATAAAATCCTCCAATTTATTATCACTTTTGATGGTTTCATTATGATCCAAGAGTTAATATATATTTCCCATCTGCTTCCAATTATATACCATAAATCCTAAAACAATTGGTTTTAAGATTCAAAGTAATTATCTTTGCCGCTTTAAAAATCTCACCAAAATAAAAATATATGAAATTTGATTTGATAGTAATAGGTACCGGCCCAGGTGGGTATGTTGCAGCTATTAGAGCGGCACAATTAGGAATGAATGTAGCGGTTGTAGAACGTGAATCATTGGGAGGTATTTGTTTGAACTGGGGTTGTATTCCTACAAAAGCCTTGCTGAAAAGTGCTCAAGTTTTCAATTATATTCAACATGCCGCAGATTATGGCATTAAAATAGAAAGTGCGAGTGCTGATTTCGGGGCTATGGTCAAAAGAAGTCGCGGCGTGGCAAATGGTATGAGCAAGGGTATCGCTTTCTTGATGAAAAAAAATAAAATTACTGTTTTAGAAGGTGTAGGTAAATTAGTGAAAGGTAAGAAGGTAGAAGTAAGTAATAAAGAAGGAAAAACAGAGAGCCACGAAGCCAAGAATATTATCATTGCCACGGGAGCGAGAGCTAAGGAACTGCCTTCACTTAAAATGGACGGCAAAAAAATAATAGGTTATAG
Organism: uncultured Saprospiraceae bacterium; assembly: GCA_937894165.1. Lineage (GTDB taxonomy): Bacteria > Bacteroidota > Bacteroidia > Chitinophagales > Saprospiraceae > CALCSX01. The sequence continues at coordinate 2,160 of CALCSX010000344.1, forward strand.
AGAGGCAATGTCTTTAGCAACGCAACCCAAATCAATGGTTGTTGTAGGCGCAGGAGCAATAGGTAGTGAGTTTGCCTATTTCTACAATTCTATTGGAACTAAAGTAACTGTTGTTGAATATATGGCTCAAGGTTTAGTTCCTAGAGAAGATAAAGATATTTCAAAAGAATTGACCAAGGTTTTCAAGAAACAAGGCATCGAAGTATTGGCTAATCACGCTGTTGAAAAAGTAGACACATCCGGCTCCGGCTGTAAAGTATCTATTAAAGACAATAAAAGCGGAAATACCAAAGAGATAGAATGTGATATCGTCTTGTCCGCTGCGGGCGTCACACCAAATATCGAAAATATTGGCTTGGAGGATTTAGGAATAAAAACAGATCGAGGCTTCATCGTTGTAGATAAATATTATCAAACCAATGTAGAAGGGATATTTGCTATCGGAGATGTTCTTGCCACGCAAGCGCTAGCTCATGTTGCGTCTGCAGAAGGAATAACTTGCGTTGAGAAGATAGCAGGACATCATCCTGAAGTAATTGACTATAATAATATTCCGGGTTGTACTTATTGTATTCCGGAGGTAGCTTCCGTAGGTTATACTGAAGATGGGGCAAAAGAGGCGGGCTATGAAGTAAAAGTTGGAAAGTTTCCTTTCTCAGCATCGGGCAAAGCTAGTGCGGCCGGTGCTAAAGAAGGATTCGTTAAAGTTATATTCGATGCCAAATACGGTGAATTCTTAGGAGCTCACATGATTGGTTATAATGTAACCGAAATGATTGCAGAAGTAGTAGTAGCGAGAAAATTAGAAACAACAGGTCATGAAATCATTAAATCCATCCACCCTCACCCCACCATGAGTGAGGCAGTGATGGAGGCAGCCGCCGCAGCTTATGATGAAGTGATCCACTTATAATTCTAAAATTTTTTTTATAAAATTATACGAAGGGATCAGGACAAAACATGATCCCTTTTTTATTAAACATACAAGTCATGACACTACTCTCCGCCGCCCTCTTACTGCTAATCGTGATGGATCCATTAGGAAATATTCCATTTTTCATCCTCGCTTTGGAAAAAGTCAAGAAGGAAAGAAGAACATATGTCATCATCAGAGAACTTCTGATTGCTCTCGTTATTCTATTGACATTCCTTCTCACAGGTCAATATATTCTGCAAGCACTACATGTTAGTGAGCCTGCATTGACTGTAGCGGGTGGTGTGATATTACTCTTAATCGCCATCAGGATGATTTTCCCGGCCAAGGACAAATCTATGCAGGAAGAAATTACAGGAGAGCCTTTTATTGTCCCCTTAGCTATTCCTTATGTTGCAGGGCCTTCCGCAATGGCTACAGTCATATTGATTAATAGTTCCGATCCTACGAAATGGCATATTTGGATTCTGGCAGTAGTACTTGCATGGTTAGCCACCTCCATTTTAATTATGTTCTCCTCCCCTTTGGCGAGACTTCTCGGCAAAAAAGGTCTGATAGCGATGGAAAGATTAATGGGTATGGTTCTAATTGTAGTAAGTATTCAAATGATGATGAATGGAATCGCACTTTATTTTGGAATAGCGGTGGATCACTAACATATATAGTCTCTGCAAGAAAAGTCCAATTACTGCGTTACTCTCGTATTTGAACCAGTCATTTATTTCCTATAAAATCCTTGGATTCAAATACTTCGAAAGCCTTGTCCTTGAACTTTTCTTATCAGAGACATTGTTAAAGGTAGTTTACTTGTCGGAACCTAAAGAAACCATTTCAAAGAAATTATCCATTAATCTAGTATTATAGTTTAATTCTGTCCACGAATTATCTATTAATCATGGAGGCAGTTAGGTATATTAAAAATTTACATAGAGATCTTATCTTTCTTTATAACTCTTCCAAAAAGGATATTCGATACCTAGGGCATGTGAAAACGCTTACAATTATAAATCTACCCATATTTGGTGCTTAACGGCGTCCTAAATAAATAGAAAATTGTTTGCTCCTAATTCGATGTTTTGTAAAGTACAATCTAAAATACCCCGAAAGGGGTATAACATGAATAACCCGGGGTAAAACCCCGGGAATTAAACAACTACAACAAGGTTTTGGCGGAATTTTTGCCCGAAGGAAGCAAAAATCGTGACAAAACCGGATTGTAAAAGTGCCCTAAGTGACTTTAGTAGACTCAGCAACCAAGCAACTATCACTTCCAATGATGTTAAAGTATTTAAATAAGAAATTAATCCAATGCTGGCGCAAGGTTTTATATGTGCCTTCGCTTAGAATATAGGGCAAAGCACCATCTTGATACTTTAAGGCTCCATTTTGGGCTTCTCTTACTGAGCAATTTTAATTTACTATCCTATCCGCACAAGAACTACTCGCGAAAGCATCCGGCTTGGCCTTAAATATAAATCCCATTGAAAGAATATAGCCCATCGCATCCCGCAAAGCCACATTGGATTGAAAATTGGGATCGGTATTGATGTCGGCATGCACCTCCAACTCGACGTCATATTGATCCAATAAATTACATAATTGATAGGCGATATCAACCGAGTAAGCGACCTCCGTAATCATCCTTTCCTTCAAGCTCATGGGCTTAAATTCCTGATAATTCTTAATGTACATAAAGCCGCCCCGCTTTTCTCTGAGAAATACGATCACAGATGCAAATTGGGTTACTTTTTGTTTTACTTGGGAATCTGTTCCGATGCACACCTTGAGTCGATGTCCATTCGCTTTTTCTAACTTTAATGTTTGCTCAACCGCTTCTAGTATGGGAGCATTAATTTTCGAACCATCAAATTTTCGCCATGCCATAATTAAGTTTTCCTAAAGTTAAAAACTTAATTCCAAATTACCTATAGCAAAGTGATGTTAATCAACAAATTATATAATAAAATAAAATATTCTTTACAATAATTTTATCTTAAATCAATTCAAGGCTGTTTTTTGTTTCTACTTCTTGCGCCTCCACTGCATTCCTTTGCTCGAAAATTCTATATTCATAGTCCAGGCTCAACTTCCCATTTCTACAGCAGTAAATATTGCCCGGAAACTCATCCATTAAACGATAATCATGAGTTGCCAAGATGATTGCCGTGTTTTTTTCAACACGCAATTTCATAAGCAATCTCAATATTTCTTCAGATGTTTCAGGATCCAAATTTCCGGTAGGCTCATCAGCTATTAATAAACAAGGATCATTAATCAATGCTCGCGCAATAGCCACCCGCTGCTGCTCCCCGCCCGACATCTGGTGCGGATATTTGTGCTTGCTGTAAAGCAATCCCACAGCCTCCAATAGTTCATCTATCTTTGCTTCCATCTGACGTTTGTCCTTCCAACCTGTCGCCTTCATCACAAATTTCAAATTATCAACAACAGTCCTGTCACTCAACAAATTGAAATCTTGAAAAATCATCCCCAATTTCCTGCGCAGCTTGTGCAAGTGCCTTCTCTTCACTTTTCGCAAATCATATTCAGCCACTACTCCTGCCCCGGTTTTTAATGGTAAGGCACCATATATTGTCTTAATAAGGCTCGACTTTCCCGTCCCTGTCTTCCCAATTAAATAGGAAAAATCACCTTCAAAAACCTCCAGATTCACATTTTCCAGTACCTGATGATCACCTTGAAAGATATTTGCTTCTTTAATACTCAATATTACCTTATTCATAATCTCTTTTTTATATTTCGATCCACCTTCAATGTCCTCTATCCTGACTTAAATACTTTAAAGCTCAAATATATTAAATATTTTTGTAATATATAAATTCTTAACAGAAAATATTTATGCTTTATCGGATATTTCCTGTTTCCTTATAACGGAAATTTAAAAATTTACTTGTATTAGACAATCAAGAGTTAAGAAGTTCGTACATTTGTACAACAAAAGAGAGTTCTATGCGAAAAATGCATATTGTTGCTATAGTAGCCATTGCCATTTCAATATTTGTATTTATTAATTCCGGAATGGAATTTAGTAAATATGCTTCATTTGAGGATGCTGAAAAAACCGAAATGAAGGTTAAAGTGGTTGGGCAATTGGCAAAAGATAAAGAGATTTACTACAATCCAATTGAAAATGCCAATTTCTTTAGTTTTCATATGATTGACAAAAATGGTGATACTAGAAAAGTGGTGTTAAACAGCGCAAAGCCCCAGGATTTCGAGTTATCGGAAGAAATAGTATTAACAGGTGAGATGCAAGGCGATATTTTCAAAGCATCTGATATACTATTAAAGTGTCCTTCCAAATATAAAGACGAAGAGATTTATATCAAAGGGAAAGAGAATTCCTAAATAGCAAAAACATAAAAATACATTGACAGAGATAGAATTTATCGGGGAAAATTTATTGCCCGGTCAGATAGGAAATATATTAATAACCCTAAGTTTTGCTTTCAGTCTTCTGGCAGTTTTTTCCTATTTCAA
>CALCSX010000345.1 GCA_937894165.1 uncultured Saprospiraceae bacterium
ATTACCCTTTAAATCAGGATTATTTGGACTACAGTGGGTCTGATTTCCACGCTCTACCCATGAATGGTACTCCTGTTCCCGGAAAGGATCGCGGAGGGAATGACGGCTGTGCTATGTACTTCGATTCTGAGAATTATCTGGAAATCCCGGCGGATTCGGCGTTTATGTTTACGGACTCAGCAAGTTTTACTATTAGTATTTGGTACAAAAATGTGGTGATTTCATGGGAGGATATTTACAATTACCCCAATTTTAGAAATTTATTCGTCCAAGGCCCTGTAGATCATTCACCTACAGGTGCATCATATGGTTTGGCACTTTTTGATTTAAATCAACCACTACTTTTAATTAGAAATACACAGGCTCTGTGGTACACTTTCTGGGACGGATACCAAGATGATTCTACTTGGCATCATATGGTTGGAGTGTTCGAAAACGACAAAATAATAATGTATTATGATAATATTTATATTGATGAATATATGGTTAATTCCGATATAATACCTTCCTTTAATTCTATGATTATAGGCAAAGGGCTGAAAGGGTACATGGATGATGTGTATTATTACAATCGCGCTTTGTCTTCTGATGAAATTGCGAGTTTGTATTATGCCAATCCCGACTGTGGCGAAAATGAGGATCTGGAAGCTAATTTAGTTACAGGGCAATTGTTTTATGACTACAATGGCAATAATATTAAAGATCCAGAAGATTTTTATATTGAAAAATTCAGCTTGGAAATAGAACCATACGATATAATAAATACCACCAAACCCAATGGAGAATTTAGGTTTTATGTCTCTCCACCTGATATATTTAATTTAAAAATTTCAGATTCACTCCAAGATAAATTCCGGTTTTCCATCGATCCTGATCCGGTGGATCTAGATACTTTTAATAATTTTGTTTATGAAATGGGGGAAATTGGCATTCATCCAACGGTTCCTGAAATGGAAGGATCATTGAAAATAACTTCTTATGTTTCGCCATGGATAAACAGACCTTATCAGATCCTTGATTTTACAAATACCGGCAATCTTCTGATGAATGGTGATCTAAGAATGCGCGTAATAGGCCATCCTCAAACCGAGATAGTTTCAAGTCAGCCGGATCATGACAGTACAGAAAGTTATAATGATACGCTTGATGTGTATTATAGCACTAATTTAAAACCTTTTGAGTCAGTAAGAATCAGCAATTCAATAAGAATACCCGCTCCTGCCGGTACAAAAATATTTCTGGAACTTGAATACATCGATAGCACCGGTTTCACCCTTTTGGACACCACTTCAATTATTCTTCTGGGCCCTTTTGATCCCAATTATATAACTGTTGATCACAAGCGGATAGCCAACAAATTCTTCGAAGAAAGCAGTAAACTAACTTACGATATTCATTTTCAAAATTTAGGGGATATTCATGCGCGGGATGTGACCATCCGTCAGGTTTTGCCGGAAGAATTGGATCCTAAAACCATTAATATCGAGCAATCTAGCTTCCCACTCACCTTGAAAAAACATTTTGACGGCAGCAATAATCATTTAACATGGGAATTTAAGGATATTTATTTGCCGGCAATAAGTCAGGATTCTTTGGGTTCGATTGGTTTCGTTCGTTTTTCAATTATCACGGATGAAATAGAGCCTCTGGAAATTATAGAACTTGAAGCGGATATCTATTTCGACTTCGAAGAGCCCGTCCGAACCAATACAGCGCAAACCAGATATTATTGTCCGCAAATGGAGGATATTTATTGGACTTACCCACAGATTACCAATGTTTCCTGTTACGGAGAGGAAGATGGTTCTTTAATTTTGAACCTACCTGACTCGATTTCCCTTGATTTTTATTTTGAAGGAGAACAGATAGAAAACCCAAATGATACTTTTATTTTAAAAGTCGGTCAATATGAATATACTGTTATTGATAATTTCGGATGCTATGAACGCTGGAATTTTCACATCACGGAACCCGACCCTTTAACGGCCGATATTTTTCTAGATGGGGAATATGGGGTCAAAATCTCTCCGCAAGGAGGAACGGATCCTTTCACTATCTCTTGGAATCAAGATGTGGCTGGCTTTGAGCTGGAGGATCTTCCTAATGGCGAATATCATTTCATAATAACGGATGCAAACGGGTGTATTACTGAAGGAGAATTCACAATTCTTAGGGTATCAATTGATGGAATAAATGTTCATGATAAAAGCCCTACTGTTTTTCCAAATCCTGTTGCTGACGATTTGAATATTTCCTTCAAAAATGAAATTTTCGATCTTCAATTATTAGACGTCACGGGAAAAATATTAATGCGTCAAAACAATAATTCTGAGAATACCATAATCAATTTATCTGATCTGAACAGCGGCATTTACTTGCTAAAAATTGAAAATGAAAAGGGAGAAATCTTCTATCATAAAATTCAAAAGATGAACTAATCGATTTTTAAAATATAAAATTGAAAAGCCCCCGGAAGAAAGATATTCCGAGGGCTTTTCTACAATTTTACTTTTAATCTTTATACATTTTCGTAACTATTTCTCCGTCCTCCTTCTTATACGCTCGATACATGCCCGGAGTGTTGAATTCCATCGTAATATTTGCCTCCTTGTCAAGTCCAATTACTCCTCCGGCACCTCCAATTTTCACTAATTTGTCGTGAACTACTTTTTTCGCTGCTTCTTCAAGACTTAATCCGGCATATTCCATCATCGCTGAAATATCCTTAGCGACCGTCAATCGAATAAAAAATTCCCCATGACCCGTTGCCGAAATTCCACAAGTATTATTATCAGCGTAGGTGCCTGCGCCAATGATGGGAGCATCTCCAACCCGCCCGTATTTCTTATTAGCCATGCCTCCTGTACTCGTCCCTGCAGCAATATTTCCATGTTTATCCAAAGCGACCGCCCCCACTGTTCCATATTTGCTATCTAAATTCATATTAAACTCAATTTCCGAAGGATCAATCATCCCTTGAGATCCATCATGATCTAAAATAAACTTATCAGTTCCTTTTAATCGCTTGATTTGCTCTAGCCTTATTGTATCTGCAAAATAAGATGGCTCGACTATTTTAAGTTCTTTTTCCTTCGCGAAATCCTCAGCTCCTTTCCCCACTAAAAACACGTGCTCACTCTGCTCCATCACCGCAATTGCCCCGTCAATAGGATTTCTAATATTTGTTACACCGCCAACTGCGCCTGCATTTCGATTTTTACCTTCCATTATCGAGGCATCCAACTCATGCGTCTCCTTATTGGTATAGACAGAACCTCTGCCCGCATTGAATAATGGTGAATCCTCCATCACATTTATAGCCGCCCTAACAGCCTCAACACTAGTGCCACCTGTTTCCAGTATTTTCGTTCCTGCCGCTACTGCTTCCGTTAATTTTTCCTTATAACTCTTCTCAAGTTCCGTCGTCATATTTTTTTTCAAAATTGTTCCGGCTCCACCATGAATTACGATAGCATACTTCTTTTCCATTAGCTGTTCTTTTACTACTTGAGCTTCCATGTTGTTCAAACTTACCAACATCATCATGCCAAGCAACATAATTAATTTCTTCATGTGTCTTTAGGTTTTAAAATCGTGAATAGTCAGTAATATAACTTTCATTGCTATCCTGAACTAATATTTAAACCCTCGAACAAAGCAACTGAAATTTATAACAACTTGTTTAAATTGTCCGGAAGAGGATTATGAAATAATTCTTATATTCATAATTGATTATTAGAATAAAATATTCCACGACAGAAATAATTTATATAAAGCTGACAGAAAAATTAGCTCAACCTTACATACCCCATATATAACACTTCAAATAAAGGTACATTTTATCCCGAAATCTAGCAAATTTCAAATGTTTTAGATCAAGTTATTTTTACAACAATCCTAATTGTTTGGTACAAAACCTTTTGAGACATATTCTATTACTAATTAGGAAACCTACAGGGAATTACTCGATATAAATCCGGAAAATACTTGTACATAATAATAATTAGGCATGAAAATACTTTTAACCGGCGCCAGCGGATATATTGGTAAGAGATTATTGCCAATATTGGTAGAAAAGGGGCATTTTGTTGTGTGCTGTGTACGGGATAAATCACGATTTTCTGTTAATGATAATTTGAAGGGTCATGTAGAAGTAATTGAAATTGATTTCCTAAAAAAAGATACTTTAAAAGCCATCCCAGAAGATGTCGAAGCAGCCTATTATTTGATTCATTCTATGAATTCGAGCAGCAAGGATTTCGAAGAATTAGAAGCCGAAACTGCCGAGAATTTTGTGTCACATTCCTTTGAATTGCAAATAAAGCATGTGATTTTTCTAACCGGAATTATCAATGACAAGGAATTGTCTAAACACCTCAGCTCACGTAAAAAGGTAGAGGAAATCCTTCAAGGAGGAAATTATCACATGACAGCCTTGAGGGCGGGCATTATTGTTGGCTCCGGTAGCGCATCTTTCGAAATAATGAGAGATTTAGTAGAAAAACTCCCCATTATGATTGCTCCCCGCTGGCTTCTGACTCGATCCCAACCCATAGCCATCCGTGATGTGATCAAATTCTTGTCTCTTTCATTAATGCGGGAGGAAACTTTCGACAAAAATTTTGACATTACCGGTCAGGAAGTAATGACTTACAAAGAAATGCTTCTCGACTTTGCTAAAGTCAGAGGACTCAAAAGGTATATTGGTATCGTGCCGGTAATGACTCCCCGTTTGTCCTCGTATTGGTTGTATTTTATTACTTCAACCTCTTACAACTTAGCAGTGAGTCTTGTCGAAAGTATGAAAGTGGAGGTGATTGGCAATAAAAACGATTTAGCGGAGATTTTAGGTATAGAGCCTCTGGATTATAAAAGTGCGATAAAATTAGCTTTTCAAGTAATCGAGCAGAATGAGGTCGTTTCGAGCTGGAAAGATTCTATGAACAGTGGTAGGATGAACAGCCATCTTTCTGATTATGTGAAAGTGCCGGACTTTGGATGCTTTCGGGATATACAAACAATTCAAATTACCAATCCCGACTCCACCCTGAACAATATTTGGGCACTCGGCGGGCAGACCGGCTGGTATTATGCCAACTGGCTTTGGAAAACCAGAGGATTTATGGACAAAATGGTCGGTGGTATAGGCCTCAAAAGAGGACGAACCAATATTTCGAATATTCAGGCCGGAGATTCTCTTGATTTTTGGAGAGTGATCTTTGCTGATAGAAGTGAAAAACGGCTTTTATTGTATGCTGAAATGAAGCTTCCCGGTGAAGCCTGGCTGGAATTTAAAATTGATAAAGAAAATGTCCTCCACCAATCTGCCATCTTCAGACCGAAGGGAATTTGGGGCCGATTATACTGGTTTAGTGTTCTACCTTTCCACTTTTTTATATTTAAAGGCTTAATCAAAAAATTAGCTGTATAAATATTTTTATTTTTTTTTGCAAAAAAATTTGGAAATTAATTAAATCAACATACCTTTACAAAAGTTCTTTGGAAAACACTTATTAAGAAAGATGGAGGGATTGGCCCTATGAAGTCTTGACAACCTGCACTCGTGTAAGGTGTCAAATCCAACCGAAAGGGAAAATAAGTTAGTAGCAGCTCAAAATTCAATAAAGAAATATACAAGCTCTTCTAACTCGGTTGGAAGAGCTTTTTTTATTCTCCAAATTTTTCTGATTAAGTTTTTTTCTTATTTATAACCTTTTAAATATTAATGCAATGACAAAGAAAACGTCACAGACTCGTTTTCCAAAAAGTCAGGCAAGTTTTAAACCAAATTTGCTCATTGACGCCCTTGGCAAACCTGTAGGAGGTCAAATTACCTCAGATTTTTACCTATTTTCCACTTCTTCTTCCTTCTCAGCTTCAATGTCCTTCTCCCCTTCCATGCATTCGATGTGCTGTTGTTGTTGCTGTTGTCAGTAATTTTCCCCATTTAGTTTCTAAATAATTTTCCTTTCTATTTTATTTATTTTTCTGCTTACATAAAGCGGACACACCTTTTATTTTCAAATATTTACATTAACCTAATTAAATAAATAATTATGTCAACTACACCTATTCACAAATTTGAAACTCTTCAACTTCACGCCGGACAAGAAGTTGATCCCACTACAGGCTCCAGAGCAGTACCCATTTATCAGACAACATCCTATGTTTTCAAGGACAGCAAGCATGCTGCAAATCTATTCGGACTACGAGAGTTTGGAAACATATATACCAGAATTATGAATCCCACAACAGACGTTTTCGAAAAGAGAATTGCAGCATTGGAAGGCGGGGTGGCAGCATTGGCAGTGGCAAGTGGGCAAGCAGCCCAGTTTATTGCCTTAAATAATATCTTGCAAGCAGGGGATAATTTTGTCAGCTCAGCTCAATTGTATGGCGGGACTTACAATCAGTTTAAAGTAGCTTTTAAGCGTCTCGGAATTGAAGCTCGTTTTGCAGAAGAGGGAAATACTGCCTCCTTTGAAGCTTTGATCGATGAAAACACGAAGGCTATTTATGCCGAAACTATTGGAAATCCAAGTCTAAATGTGGCTGATTTTGATTCCTTGGCAGAGTTGGCGGCAAAATACGACCTGCCACTCATTGTAGATAATACTTTTGGTGCCGGTGGTTACCTATTTCGACCTTTAGAAAATGGCGCACATATTGTCGTTGAATCTGCTACAAAATTTATTGGGGGTCATGGCACCAGCATTGGCGGTGTTATTGTCGATGGAGGAAATTACAATTGGGGAAATGGAAAGTTCCCACAATTCTCAGAGCCGGCGGAAGGCTATCATGGGCTGATATTCGCTGATGTTTTCGGCGTCAATAACCCGCTTGGTCTACCGAATATAGCCTTTAGCATTCGGGCAAGGGTTGAAGGTCTGCGCGATTTTGGTCCTGCGATTTCTCCCTTCAACTCTTTTTTACTATTGCAAGGACTGGAAACGCTTTCTCTTAGAGTGGAAAGGCATGTTGAAAATGCACTTGAAATAGCTCAATGGCTGGAAGAGCGACCTGAAGTAGAAAAAGTCAATTATCCGGGACTTCTTTCGAGTCATTCTCATGAATTGGCCAAGAAATATCTCAAGCGTGGCTTTGGGAGTTTGCTTTCCTTTAATTTAAAAGCGGGCAAGCAAGCAGCCGATGATTTGGTTGACAATTTGAAGTTGATTTCACACCTCGCCAATGTCGGAGATGCAAAAACACTTATTATCCATCCTGCATCCACCACCCATGAGCAATTATCGGATGAAAATCAGATAAAAGCAGGGGTGGAGCAGGGCCTTTTAAGATTGTCCGTAGGAATAGAAAATGTCGAGGATATTAAAAATGACTTGATTCAAGCATTTGAGGCCATAAAAATTCCTGCCTTTGCTCAAGACAGTCATGTATTAATTTGATTTTTTGGTTAGCAACCTCCTCCTCATAATAATATTGAGGGGGTGGTTTTTTTTTTAACGCAAGCAATATGGAAAACTTGAAAATTTATCGGCATCAAGAGGCTTTTAGCCTTGAAAATGGAGCCGTCATCAAAAATTTGGGAATTGGATTCCACACCTTCGGTAAGCTGAATGAAGACAAATCAAATGTCATCTGGGTTTGTCATGCCTTGACGGCCAATAGCAATGTGTTGGACTGGTGGCAGGGATTGTTTGGTGTCAATACATTATTCAGTCCGGAGGAGTATTATATCGTCTGCGCAAACAATTTAGGCTCTTGTTATGGCACTACAGGTCCCCACTCAATTCAGCAGGAAGGTCATGAATCCTTGTTATTTAATTTCCCGAAATATACCATTCGGGATATGGCAAAAGTATTGGATGTCCTTCGGGATTACTTAGATATTCAGACAATTCATACGCTGATAGGAGGGTCTATGGGTGGACAAATAGCATTGGAATGGTTGATTTCCAACCCAACCCTCACTTTAAACCTGATACTTTTAGCTACCAATGCGAAACATTCTGCTTGGGGAATTGCCTTCAACGAATCACAGCGGTTAGCCCTTAATGCCGATCAAACATTTAGAGATGGCTTAATCGATGGAGGCAAGCAAGGGCTAAAGGCGGCGAGGAGTATTGGTTTGCTCAGCTATAGAAGTTATGAGACA
>CALCSX010000346.1 GCA_937894165.1 uncultured Saprospiraceae bacterium
GGCTTTTTTGAAGGAAAAATTAGTATAATTGTCAACTCTAAGAAACAAATGGATGATGCCATCAATTCTATGAAGAACCTACCGGGCATCTCGGACGTTCAGAGGGTAGATTAAAATAATTTAATATCACGAAATATGACTCAGGAAGAAACGATTAATGAGGTAAAAAGTATTTTCTCCTACCATCTGGAGAAAAATAATTTGCGAAAAACTCCTGAGCGTTACGCTATTTTAGAGGAGATATACAAACGTCAGGATCATTTCGATGCAGAAGCCTTGTATATCCATATGAAAAACCAAAATTATAGAGTGAGTCGTGCAACAGTCTATAATACGCTGGAATTATTGGTTTCATGTGACCTGGTCACCAAGCATCAATTTGGCAAAAATCTTGCTCAGTTCGAAAAGTCTTACGGTTATAAGCAACATGACCATATCATATGTATTGAATGTGGAAAAGTTTCTGAATTTTGCGACCCTCGAATCCAGCAAATAAAGGATACAATTGGTGACATTCTTCGTTTCAAAATAAATCACCATTCCCTTAATTTATACGGCAGATGTGATTTTCTCTGTGAATATAAAGCTAAAAAAAGCAAAATCATTTAAGATTTAAGAAAATCCCAAATACTTCAAAAGCATTATCTTTGGAATTTTCTTTTCATCTTATGTAATGACATATTGAAAGCGCAGTCACAAATAAGATAATTGTAAGAGATTTTTTCAGATTATGAAAACCAAATAGTATTCATAAAGCAAATTTAGAAATTTAAGAGAGGAACTATTTCTTATAGAAATAATTAATGAGCATTTTAGAAATCAAATTTATTTTTCACGTTTTATAGAATGATGTTTTTCTTTGCCTGAAATACAATTTGTGATATTTTATTACCTTTGATTTTTAATTACAATATTATTAAATTATAATGGCAGTAGATGTGATTTTAGGTCTTCAATGGGGAGACGAAGGCAAAGGTAAGATTGTTGATTTTTTAGCACCTAAATATGACATCATTTGTCGGTTTCAAGGTGGTCCGAATGCTGGACATACACTAATATTCGGTGGAAAAAAATATGTTTTACATACGATTCCATCCGGAATTTTCAGAGAAAACCAGCTCAATCTCATCGGAAATGGAGTAGTAATCGACCCCATTACTTTCGTCAAAGAATTGAAAATGTTGTCTGATGCCAATGTGGAATATAAAGAAAGACTTCTCATTTCCCGAAAGGCACACTTAATCCTTCCTACGCACCGACTTCTGGATGCTGCTTCTGAGGCAAGCAAGGGAAATCTTAAAATCGGTTCAACACTGAAAGGTATTGGCCCTACTTATATGGACAAGACCGGTAGAAATGGTTTGCGATTGGGCGATATTAAGACATCGGATTTTCTTAGAAAATATGAAATATTAAAAGCTAAGCATTTAGGACTACTACAATCATTTCCGGAGGTTAAAGATTTTAATTTAGAAGAAGAGGAGGAGAAATGGTTTGCAGGAATTGAGGTATTGAAAGGATTGAGAGATGTGGATGGAGAGTATTTGATCAATAAAGCTATCAAGGAAGGCAAGAAAATACTTGCTGAAGGGGCGCAAGGTTCTATGTTGGATATTGATTATGGAACCTATCCTTATGTTACATCATCAAATACCGTCACTGCGGGAGTGTGCAATGGCTTGGGAATTGCTCCTTCTAAAATTGGGGAGGTGATTGGTATTTTAAAGGCATATTGTACGAGAGTGGGAAGTGGCCCATTTCCTACCGAATTGAATAATGAGACCGGGGAATTGTTGAGAAAAAAAGGCTTTGAATTCGGTGCAACCACCGGTAGACCGCGCCGTTGCGGGTGGATGGATATTCCTCAGTTGAAATATACTATTATGTTGAATGGCGTCACACAGTTAGTCATGACTAAAATCGATGTTCTAGACGGCATGCCTGAACTTCAACTGGCAACACACTACAAAGTAGATGGAGGAGAAATCACGGATGAACTTCCATTCGACTTATGTTCTTCTGAAATCGTTCCTCAATTAAAACCTTTCAAAGGTTGGGATCAAAAGCTGGATGGTATTGATTATTATGGGAAGCTTCCGGCTGAAGCTAAGCACTATGTAAATGCTGTCAGCGAATTGCTTCAGGTGCCATTTTCCATTATTTCCACCGGACCTGAGAGAGAAAGTATTATTCTCTGCTAAAAATAAATAAGTTGAATTATGGAAAGGACAGAACCCATATCCACGATCCACTTATTCCCTATTTTAGATCAAAAATTATTGCAACTTCTTCGTTCTCTGAGTGAGAATGATTGGGAT
>CALCSX010000347.1 GCA_937894165.1 uncultured Saprospiraceae bacterium
GCAGATGTTTAAGTTGGTTTTTCGTTTTGTTTTGATTTTTGCCGGTATGACTAATTGTTGTATCGGCATTTTTATTGTTCTAGCTTCGGCTCAGCTACCGGAGTTCTGGGTTAGGCAGTTCTAGATTTTTAATACCGTGTTGTCATGATTTTTGCTTCCTTCGGGCAAAAATCCCGCCAAAACCCATAGTGTCAATTCAATACCGTTTTTGTCGCCTAAATACTGGTCTTTTTTCATCTGTCCATCGTTAAAAAATATTTCCGTAGCTTAGACTATGCAAATATTTTTTGCCTCGACCAAATAAAAAAATACGTCGTCTTAAACGACACAACGGTAGAGAATTGACACTTATTTTTATTCTTTTTCCAGGGGTTTCACCCCGGGTTATTGACATTTAACCCCATACGGGGTAAGTGTAAAGAGGTTAATGCCTGCGGCATTTTTGGTTGCTCACAGATTACACGGATTACACAGATTTGGCACAGATGGAATGCCTGCGGCATTTGTTTTTAGCCACGGATGCACGAATGGTAGGTCGTAGGTGGTTTCAAGTGTATAACACAGAAAATACGTAAGCATGCATTGGTGAAATTATTTAGAATTATTTAGAATTTAGAATATTGGAATATATATCCTCGTCCCACACCATCCCGCATCAGTGATGTGCAATAGTGACGAACGACAGTGAGGCAGTCCGAAGGACCGAGCGAAGAGCGAGCTATGGAACGTAACGACCCGAAGGGGGATGCCGGTGTAGCCTGCGGCTGTTTATCGTTTCACTGTTTAGCACTATGTTGTTTATTGCTTCGCGGTTTATAGTTTCACTGTTTATATGCTACGCAGTTTATCGTTTCACTGTTTATAAGTGACCTTTTGAAAGCTATGCTATTTAATAGAACAATTTTATAAACCCTATAAACTCCATAAACCCCATAAACCTTTAACAGTTTATCGTTTCACTGTTTAGCACTTCGTTGTTTATAGCTGGATTCTCGAGTCGGCATTTCGACTTCAAATCCGATTATTTTTCTCTAGCGGCAAAAGGCTATCAACTCGCAGCTTACACCTGTCAATTCCCTTTAAAAACCCTAGTCTTCATAAAAAACCCCCTATCTATATTTATTTCTCTATTAAAAATGTAATTTTATCTCTGATTAGCTAAAAACCACATTTTATGTTTCCAGATTTATCCTATATTCTGCATTTTCTGATCGGAACAGAGCCGGACAACGTATTCAGTATAGTAAAAAGTTTCGGGATGATGCTGGCGATCGCTTTCGTGGCGGCGGCATATCTCTTCCGACTGGAGCTGTTGCGCAAGGAGCGGGAGGGCCTGATGCTGCCTGTCGAAGAGGAGGTTTCGGACAAGAAATATACAACTTCGACCTACATTTTCAATGCTTTCGTGGGATTTGTCATCGGTTACAAGCTCCTGTATTGGATCGGGAATACGGCTGAGGTAAGTGCTGACTTTCAGGCTTTTCTGATCTCGGGAGTGGGAAGTCCACTTGGGGGTATGTTGGGCGCAATAGCGGGTTTTCTACTCATAAAATATCTGGCGCGAAACGAAAAAGAGGAGGCAGTGGTGAGAAAGGTAATGGTCTATCCACATGAAAGGGTAGCTGATATCACTTTCCTGGCGGCAATATCGGGTGTGGCGGGTGCGAAACTGTTCGCCATCTTCGAAAGCTCGGAGACTTTGGCATCCTTCCTTCAAAACCCGGTAGATACGATATTTTCCGGAAGCGGTTTAGCGATTTATGGCGGTTTAATAGTGGCGTTTTTAGTCCTTTTCCAATATTTCAAAAAGAAAAAAATCAAGGCCATCCACGCCATGGACGCGGTGGCTCCGTCTCTCATCATCGCTTACGGTATTGGTAGGATGGGTTGTCAACTTTCGGGAGATGGCGACTGGGGTATCGAAAATATGAACCCAAAGCCGGGTTGGTTGAGCTGGTTGCCGGATAGCTTGTGGTCATTCACCTACCCGCATAATGTATTGAATCAGGGCGTTCCGATAGAGAATTGCGATTGGAATTATTGTATGGAATTGGCTGTGCCGGTGTATCCAACGCCTGTTTATGAGACAATTTTAGCTTTCATTATTGGTGGTTTTCTATGGAGTATTCGGAAGAAGCTGAGAGTGCCGGGGATGTTGTTCTTCATTTATGTATTTTTCAACGGTCTGGAGCGGTTTTTCATTGAAAAAATCAGGGTGAATGATAAAATTATCATTTTCGGAGCAGAATTGACGCAAGCAGAGATCATTTCTTCCATTCTTATGTTAATAGGAATATCCGGATTATTATATCTGTGGAAATACGGTAAACCGGAACCTGTTAAAGTCGAAGAAGTTAAGAATGAACCAAAGGAAAGTTGATGTTATTATACTGGGAACCGGTGTTGCCGGTTTCAGTTTAGCCATAAAATTAGCGCAGGAAAGGCCGAATCTTGATATTGCAGTTTTTGCCAAGGCCGAAGCCGGGGAGAGCAATACCAAATATGCTCAGGGCGGGGTGGCTGCTGTCTGGGATTTGAGCATTGATTCTTACGAGAAGCATATTGCGGATACACTTGATGCCGGTGATGGACTTTGCGATATCGAAGTGGTGGAAATGGTGGTGAAAGAGGGTCCTGAGCGAATTAAGGAATTGATTTCATGGGGTGCGAGATTTGACAGGGAGAAGAATGATAGAGATTACGATCTGGCGAAGGAAGGCGGTCATAGTGAGAGCAGAATATTACACTACAAAGATCTGACAGGTTGGGAGATTCAAAGAACCTTAATTGAAAAAGTTGCTACCTTTCCTAATGTAAGGGTGTACGAGCATTACTTTGCCGTAGATTATATCACTCAGCATCATCTAGGCTACAGTGTGACTCGGGTTACGCCGGATATTACATGCTATGGTGTTTATTTGTACAATATCGAGACGGATGAGGTGGAGACATGGCTTTCAAATACTACTGTGGTAGCGACGGGTGGTGCGGGGCAGGTATATAAGACGACGACAAACCCTTCAATAGCAACAGGCGATGGGATAGCGATGATTTACAGGGCGAAAGGGCGGGTAGCGAACATGGAAATGGTTCAGTTTCACCCCACGGCTTTTTATAATATACAAGGGGAGAATCCTGCTTTTCTTATTTCTGAAGCTGTACGTGGTTTTGGAGCCATTTTAAAGACGCAAGACGGTCTGGAGTTTATGCATAAGTATGACAAACGCGGATCTTTAGCACCCAGGGATATTGTAGCGAGGGCGATAGATAATGAGATGAAGGCGCGTGGGGAGGATTTTGTGTATTTGGATTGTACTCATCTGGACAGGGCGGCTTTTGTGGATCATTTCCCGACGATTTATGAGCATTGCCAGAAGCAAGGCATTGATGTTTTTACGATGATGATCCCTGTAGTTCCGGCATGTCACTATTTGTGTGGGGGGATTGACGTGGATTTAAGCGGGCGAACTTCAATTCACAATTTATATGCTTGCGGAGAATGTTCGAATACAGGGTTGCATGGTGCGAACCGATTGGCAAGCAATTCGTTGTTGGAGGCATTGGTTTATTCCGATGGCATAAAGAAGGAAGTTTTAAAAAGTGTTGATGTGCAGCGGAACATTCCTGAAATTCCGAATTGGGACAAGAAGGGCACTACTGCACCACAAGAGATGATTTTGATCACGCAAAGTTTGAAGGAGCTGAAGGACATTATGAGTTCTTACGTGGGTATTGTGCGGAATGGGCTTAGACTAAGAAGGGCTTCGAATCGGCTATATCTATTATATGAGGAGACGGAGGATTTGTATCAACGCACGACGATTTCTCCGCAGTTGTGTGAATTGAGAAATTTGATTACTATCGCTTATCTGATCACGAGGTCGTCGGTATTGCGTAAGGAGAGCAGGGGCTTGCAGTTCAATACAGATTTTCCGGAGAAGAAGGAGTTTATAGAGGATTCTTTGTTGTGAGTTGTTAGCTGCGAGCTGAGAGCCTCGAGCTACTAGCTGAATTTTTGTGGACAGGTGTTTCTATTATTGTAGATAATTTGAAGGATAAATGAGCTTTGGGGAGCTTTGAGCTTTTAACCTCTAGCTGCGAGCTGATTATTATGTAAGTTTTGTTTCACTCAACATGAATTTTTTACCACCAAGAAGGCACAGAGTTCACAAAGCTAGACAATGTTCGTTTCACTCATCAAGATTTTTTACGCAAAGCATGCGAAGGGAGGATGCAAAGGTGGCGTAGAGTCTACAATTTACTGCGTAAATAGATCGGAGCAACTAGGGCAAAAGTTGCAAACTTGCGCCAGCAATGAAATTTATAAATAATATTTTTGGAAACATTAAGGAATTAAGGACATTAAGGTTTACATTAAGAGCTTAACTAGTTGTTCATATTTATGAACATTCTCAGATGAAAATTAACTAAGGGCTAGCCACTAGAGGTTGTTAGGCCATAACTACTTTTATTATTAACTCATTTACTAATCAAATAAATTAAAACTCTAAATAAAATCAAACCCTATTTTTTATCAGATAAATGGTAGTAAAGGTAGCGGCGAGACCGAGGGTAAGACCAAGGAGAAACTTGGGTTTTTGGAAGAATCGCTCTTTCTCGCTATGTAGTCGATCTGTAAGCCACTTGAAATCTAATCGAAGCGGTTGCTCAACAAACCATTCTGTTCTTTCATCAACCACATCTCTTAAATATTTTACAGGAACTTTCCAGGTGAAGAGACTATGATTGGATTCACCGGGTTTCACTTTAAGTTTTTGCTTATCGAGATTGTAGGTGATGTCAAACTCATCGATAATGTTATCGGGACTTTCTTCGTAGACAAGTGCTGTAAAATGAATATTACCGGTGGTAAAATCGCCGAGTTTTTTAGCTAATTTGGAATATATCTTATTGGGATTTTCGCTAAGGGCGCGATGGCATACGTCAATATAGCCTTTCATCAATCTCTCTGTCTCTGTATGTTTATCTGCTGTTTTCTTACTCATGACCAATAGTTTTAATAATGAAAAAAATGTATCACTACTAAATGGTAAACAAGATATTTTCAATGGTGGTTTAGAAGTGAAGAGATTTCCATCCAATAAACATTTACCAATCGGCCTCTTTATCGTCTTCAATATTCCAGAATACGCCTGTTTCGAAATTTTTCATAGCAAAATTATAGATTCTATCAGCAGATTCATGAGGGGCAAGTCTGCCGTTGATGGTGCTGGGAGCAATGGTAGTTCTGACCCAGCCGGGATGAAGGGCGGCGGTGATGTAGGAGGTGCCGGGGCGATTTGCCAATATTTTGGTATACATATTCACGGCAGCTTTGGACATGCGGTAGGCGACGGAATCAGAACTATTGCAGGATTCGATCGAGCCCATATCTGAGGAAATGTTGATGATTTTGGCGTCGGGGGCGAGTAGAGGAAGCAGTTTTTCGGTCAGGGAAACGAGTCCGAAGACATTGATATCGAAAGTTTCTTTCATGCTAATGGGATCGGGGTAAATGTGATCCAGGTCGGGACCGATACCGGCATTATTGATTACGATATCGATAGATGTTTCGGTCTTTTCTAGTTCATGAGCTACTTTTTCAATGTCGGAGTATTCTCCCAGATCGAGACTGATAAATCGGAAGTTGACATCTTCCAGGTCGCCGGTAATAGAAGTGCGGGAGGCGCCGATGACGAAATATTTTTCCTTCAGGAATTTCTGAGCCAGCGCTAGACCAATTCCGCGGGAGGCGCCGGTGATGAGGACTGTTTTCATGGTTTTTTCTGATTTATATATTAAGATGGGGGAAAATTTTGTATTTCTTGCAGGATAGAGGATGAATTATTGATTTTAGAATTATTTTTTGTGATAATAGTTATATCACCGGTAGGTTCGAGAATGATAAGGGAAATTTCGTCAAGATCGGCGATATTTTGTTTTCTAGCTACCATGAACACCTCTTCGTGGGTCATTCGCTGGTGTTTCATCTCACTTTCCAAGAATTTATCATTGTAAAAAAGCAACGTGGGACTGCTGCGAATGAGGTTTTTTACCTTTTCGGAGCGAACGGAGAGCCAAGTAAGGCAAAATTGTATGCCTATAAGTACTAGAAAGGCAAGCATACCATCGGCGAGGGTGATATTTTTATTGAGGGCAACCGCGGCGAGGGCTGAGCCTAGCGCGATGGTTATGATGAGATCGAAGGCATTCATCTTGGTGAGTGTTCGCTTGCCAGAACTCCGTAAAAAAACCACCATTGAAAAATATGCCAGGGTGGTCAGGATAAAAGTGCGCAGGAGACTTTCCCATGAGTCGAAAAAGATGTTTTCCATAGTTAAATTTTTAATGACTTAAGCCTGATCGAGTGGCGGACTTAGATAATGAGCTCATATTTAAAGGAATAGAAAGATGATGAAAAAACAATCGTAGGAAAAATTATGTTTTACTAATTGTAGATTAATTGGTCAAAAGGAGAATTAGAGTTAATTATTTCCATTTTGACTAAGCAAACGTTTTGAATAACAATAAATTAAATAGATTATGAATATCACTAGTTATACCGACGCCCGACCGGTAAATATGAACAAGAATGAGAGAATTATTTCTGTTATTGCGGGATCATTTTTGTTGTATAAGGCTTTGAGTGGGAAAAAGTCGAAGATAAAGAAAACATTAACGGCGGCAACCCTGCTTTACAGGGGGTATACGGGAGCCTGCCCTTTTTATTACAGCATGAATATAGATACGAATCGACCGGTTTCTCGAATTTCGGTAAGTACTTCGCTGATAGTTAATAAGTCGCGCCGAGAGGTTTATAATTTCTGGAGAAATCTGGATAACCTGCCTTACTTTATGGAGCATTTGGAGAGTGTGACTGTTCTGGATGAGAAGAGGTCAGCGTGGCAGGCGCGGGTGCCGGGGGGCATTGGAACTATCGACTGGGAGAGTGAAATTATCTCAGATGAGCGTGAGGAATATATTGCATGGAAGAGCTTGCCCAATTCCCAGATAGAGAATTCAGGGATGGTATGGTTTATGGATTCCGGCGATCATGCTACGGAGTTGAAGGTGGAAATCTCTTATCAGGCACCGTTGGGCAATGTAGGAGCATTGGTGGGTAAACTAATGAATCCTTTATTGGAAAGAATGATAAAGAATGACATTAAGAACTTTAAGCAATATATGGAGACGGGGGAGTTGGTGAATACGGTGGGGGAGAAGTTTTAGATGTGAACTTTGATTTTGAGCTGTGAGCTGACTTTGAGTTTAGTCTGGTTTATAGAATTATTATCGTATAGCTTGTGGCATTTTGCTGCGAGCTTTTTTTTTGGGGGGAGGGATGGTTACTGGGAAGCTGCGAGCTTTGAGCCTTGAGCCTTGAGCTGTTTTGAGTTTGGGGATTGATTTTCTAGCAGTGAGTCAATAGCTTTTAGCAGTATTTGAGTAATATCAATATAGAAAATATGTATCTTACACCTATTAATTTAAGTGATCGAATGACAATATAAACCTGGAATTAGAATAAAATCACTAACGATATAAACTCAAAATTAGAACTTTAAAATTTTGAAAACAATCTATAAAATGAATAAAATAAAAGAAATTTTTATCCCGGTTTTAATATTTGTATGTTCTGTTGCATTTGGGCAAGAGAGCATACAAAAAGCAGAGGTGCCTTATATTGAAGTGAATGGAACAGCAGAAAACGAAGTGATTCCTGATGAGATTCATATCGGTATCGTAATTCGAGAGAGGTATGTCAGCAGGGAAAAAGTAAGTATAGAGGCGCAGGAGGAGAAGTTGAAAAATGCGCTTATATCTCTAGGAATTGATTTAGAGAATTTATTCCTGTCAGATGCTAATGCGGACTATGTGAAGATTCGGTGGCAGAAAAAAGATGTTATAACGAAGAAGGATTACACATTAAAGGTTTCCAATGCGACGGAAGTCGGGCAGGTATTTCAGGAATTAGAGAAAATGGAAATTACTGATGCATTTATCTCGAAAGTCGAGCATTCGAAGATTGACAGTTTAAGGAAAGAGATTAAAATCCTGGCGATTAAAGATGCGAAGGCGAAGGCAGACTATTTGTTGGAAGCTATCGGGGAGAAAACGGGTAAGCCTTTGATTATTAATGAGAGTTCAGGTGGAGGTACAGTTACATCTGAACAAATTAGGAGGGCTCCCCTCAGATCTGCAGAATCGTACGATGCAAATGTTATTGTACAAAACAAAGAGAGTGTAAACAATAATGATATACAGTTTAGAAAGATCAAATTGGTATCGAATATTTATGTGAAGTTTTCGATAAAATAAAAAGATATGAAAAAAATGCTAAAAATCACATTGTCGGAATTTCTTAAAGGCAGTTATCAATATTTGACTTACGTGGATAGAAATGATGAACCTTTAAGCATACAAACCGACGAAAATTCCGGTGTTGTAATCATGTCCTTAAGGAGTACACTTCACTAATGACTACTCATCATGAAAAGTCTTTTCAGGTAAATGAAAAGCGGCTGGATGGAGCAATTTCAAGGTTTAAAAATTCAAACTCCAAAAAATGACCATTCAAACCCACCGCCGAAACAATATAGATATCGCTGAGGTGGTCTCTGAGGATCTCATTATCAGTAGAATAGAAGATGGAGTAGATTTAATGGGTAATATCTATTATCAGGGATTTGATAGAATGGTTATTCATGAAAAGAATATAACGACGGAATTTTTCGACCTGAAAAGTGGGATGGCGGGAGAGATTCTTCAGAAATTTTCAACCTACCGAGTCCGCTTGGCAATTGTCGGGGACTTTGCAAAATACCCGAGTAAAAGTCTTAAGGATTTCATATTTGAAAGTAATAAGGGGCGACATATCAACTTTGTGGGGAGCAGGGAGGAGGCGATGAAGGTGCTGTCAGATTGGAGTGAATGAAGTACTTTATAAATTTAATCCAAAAACATCATTACATTTGCATTTAAATTTTTTTTACAACAAAAGTAAAAGCATATGAAATTTTCTCCTTTCCTTTCAATATCTGCAAGTTTAATTTTATTTTGGGGTGTTTTATTAATTTCATCTTGTAACAAGGATGAAGGAGACGAAAATATTTATAGTTCTTGCTGTTCGCACGAACCTCAGTTTTTGGAATTAGGTGACGAGTATTATTCAGTGGCTAATGTATTTACACCCAATTTTGATGGTGTGAATGACATTTTTAGGGCTGACGGCTCTGCTTCAACGGATAGTGTTATATTATTCGAGGTATATGACAAAAGCGATAATTTAATCTATAAGCAGAATTCAGTCGAACATATTTTTACAAGTCGATGGACCGGAGTTGTTTCAGAAGGCCAAAATTCCGGAGATTTATACGAAGGTTCCTTTGATTATACTATTGAAATTAGGAATCTGCAAGGTGAATCTGGAATTATACAAGGTCAAGCTTGCGCGGTACGAGATGTCTGCAATATTAATTTAGCCGGACAGTGTAACTTTCCAACACAATATAACCCTTCCACAAATGATTTTGATTCGGGGATACCATCCGGCGAAGAATGTGAAGAATAAAGGTGGTAAAGAAGTAAATAAAACTTACGAAGTTTAACTTAGTATGGGATTAATACTTCTTCCCTTCGGAACATAAATTCTACCTTTCGGCACTTACTGTATTTATTAATAAAGCATTAATTAATTGTTTCCTACTTTTGATAGTGAATGATGAGATTATGATTTTCTTAGAGGAAATTATAAGTCCTATCATGAAAATTGCTATTACTTTATCTAAATATTTCTTGATCTGAAGCCACGAAGTATATATTATGCTCTCCTATATTGTCTGTTTTTTATAACAGCAGCAAATTCCCTTTTTGCTCAGAACTCTAATGAATTGCTAGAAAAAGCGGAGGAACTGGATTGGCTTATAATTAGAGGTCAGGCAGAGGAGGCTTTAGAAATATCGGATTCCATTCTTTCAGAATTGAAGGGAAATCTGACTGAGGAATTTTATTCAATATATTTTCACAAAGGGAAATCTTTAGAATTTCTAATGAGATATGTTGAAAGTATGGAAATTATGCATGATTTAATTTCTAAAACTAAAAAGTCAGGTCAATATGAACTTGAAGCTAAGAGTTATTTATCCCTAGCAAGAATCTATGACAACCTTGGTCGAAAAGATGAATGTTATGAAAATCTACTTAATGCAAAATCTGTCATTGAGAAAGCGGATTTAAAATATATCTTAAGTGAATACTGTGTTAGATACGCATCCTATCAAAGGTTCTATGGAGACTTGGATTCTTGTTTTTATTATGCTGAGAGAGGTATCGAATATGCGTATAAGTATGAGAATTATAAGGTGTTACCTGATTGTTACCTATTGTTGGGATTATCGGTACATGATCCAAAGGAAAAAGTGGAGTATTATAAAAAAGCTGCGTCCTTATACAAATCCTTAAATAATTGTTTTGGGGCGGCGACCCAATATTTAAATGTTGTAAAAACTAATAATATTTTAGGAAATTTCGAAGAGACAAAACATTATCTGGACTCGGCAAAATATTGTATTGAAATTTTAAATGAGAGAGAATATAAATCAAGTACTCATTACTTTATAATTTACAAATATCACTACGAATTGGGTCAATATTATTATGCTATCAACGAGCCGGATTCAGCACTTCTTTACTTAAACAAAAGTATCGTTAGTAAAGAAGATATGGAATTGAATGAAATTAAAGTGAATGTAGCCAAATATGAACTGGACATTGCACTTTTGAAAGAAAAGGAAGAGAAAAACAATCTCAGGGTCATATCTAATTACCTCATTTTTGGACTTATAATTATTTCTGTTGTCACTATATTATTAACCTATTTCTTAGAAAAAAACACAAGAAATAACGAGACCATTAAAAGAAAAAATGAGGTCATATTAGAGCAAAATAAAGAGTTGGAAACGTTGTTTCAACAACAAAAGAAATTGCTGTCTGAAGTGCATCACCGAGTCAAGAACAATCTGCAATTAGTTATTAGTCTGATCACAATTAAGGCTAGCTCTTACAATAATTCAGTATTTAAGGGTGCCATGGAGGATATCAATAGTAAAATCCAAAGTATGGCACTTATACATGAGCAGCTCTATCAAATGGGTGATTTTTCCTCTATTCACTTAAAAACATATCTAATAAATCTGGTAGATTATT
>CALCSX010000348.1 GCA_937894165.1 uncultured Saprospiraceae bacterium
TACCTGCCTGTCACGCAGGGGGTCGCGAGTTCGAGTCTCGTCCAGACCGCAACTATAATGTTGTGTTGTCCCGAATTAACTTCGGGATGTGGTTAAATTGACCTTCAAACAAGGGCAATTACCAATGAAGAGCTTTTCCTAAAGGCCTGCACTGAGCAGCCAAAGTGGAGAGGCTTTTTTTGTTTTACACATATTTTAATGCTTTTTTGGCATATTAGAGGTACCCTCTGGGGGTACCCAAAAAACATTCTCGATAATGCATTATCAATTCTATTCGTAATTCAAAAAGCTAACATCCCCGAATTACAAGAAGAGCTCGGTAAGCGAGAATTTAAAGAAACGGAGCCTTTGATGCACCGCAGGTGCCCGGCCTGCAAACAGGGAAACCTCGTTACCATTGCGACCTTCCCCAACAGGGAACCGCCACGCGGCTTGCTGGAGAAAATCAAAAAACAACTGAACAGACCTTTATAAAAAAATGCAATCACGGCGTAATGGGACTGCTATGGCCAAAACGTAAGAAAACGGCCTGACAGACCTAAAAAATAGCACAGAGAAACTACAAAATGTATCTTCCTCTTTGATTCTTTGGCAGTAATGTCGCCCAACGATCCCAGACCAAGAAAGACCAACTCCTGAAAATCCATTCCAAACCAGACCATTCCCCATAGTGCTGACCGACATACACCCGGTTCAGTCAACACTGCATTCATGTTGGGTCGTTCCGACCACACGAATGCTTAGTTGTTGTGCAACGTTATTTTCCACTCTGTAATATTTTCAGCAACTTTTTTGGGTCTTGTCGATTGTCCCAAAATGCAGAGATTATTATATCAGTTTCTGAAATTTTATAGTAAATACTGTAATTTCCAAGAGAGGCAACCCGAAAATCCTTGAAGTCAGTCAATCTGTAAATAAAAGGCGTTTCTGCTATTTGGTTTGTTCGTTCCGAAACTAATTTCACAAGTCTTATTGAATACCTATTAGATTTATTTCGCTTAACCCAATATTCTAAAATTCCAACGAACTGAAGATCTGCAGTTTTTGTCCAGACTATATTTCTTTTAGCCATTCCAAATTCCGTTTATACATAGCTTCTTGAGAAATAAGATCTCCATTTTTGATGTCCTGTTCGCTCATTTCCAATAAAGTTTCTTGATCTGAAGTAAGAATAACGATTTCTGACTCAGAGGAACTTGAGGAAACAATTTTATCAAGAGCTAATAGATAGTCTTTATTTTTTATAGCTAGAATTTTATCAATTAGACCATCTCGAATTTTATCAATAGTAGCCATTGCAATATAATTTTGATTTTAATATCTTAAAGTTAAACCTTTAAATTGTTACTGTTGAAATAATTTTATAAAAACATAAAATTTAACGAATTATTAGAGTTGTGATTTTATTTGTCGGATTTTGTAGTAATTGAAAGAGCGGCTTGACATCCACTGGATTATGTTTCAACTTTTAACACCTGGGACACGAAGGAGGAAAATATCAATTAAATTTCAGGAGATTAAAAGTTTTATTAATCAAAATAAAAGAGGTCCTTGAGTCGAAACGTCGGCTCGAGAATCACATATGAATATTATAATAATTAACGAGGTCGTTGAGCGGAGTCGAAACGCCGGCTGGAGAATTTAAATCCTTAACCCGCTCTAGCCCTTGGCTTCGACTCCCCTTCGACTCACCCTTCGACTCCGCTCAGGAACCGTCTCAGGGACCGTCTCAGGAACCGGCTCAGCCACCGGCTCAGCCACCGGAATATCGCTCTTTTATAAATATTATGGATTGAACACTAAACACGTTTATAAAAGAACTTAATGAAACCCTTAATGACCTTAACTCCTAAATGGTTCAAAAACAAATTTAACACTTTACAAAGATATGAGCGTAGCGAAAAACTGCTGCAGGTTTATAGGGTTTATGGAGTTTATGGAGTTTATGGAGTTTATAAAATTGTTCCAATAAACAACGAAAGTGCTAAACAGTGAAACGATAAACGGCGTAGCCTAAATAAACAACGAAGTGCTAAACAACAGAGTGCTAAACAGCGAAGCGATAAACTGCTTATTGTTTATAGGGTTTATAAAGTTTATAGAGTTTATATTAAAGTTCCAATAAACAACGAAGTGATAAACAACGAAAGTGATAAACAGTGAAACGATAAACCGCGAAGCGCTACTCTACATCCTTTAAAAAAATCTCCGTATCAAACTCATAAACAGAATTATTCTCTACTCCTGTTTGATAATATTTTACATTAAATTCAAATAAGCCAGGAATGTCCGGTTGCTTATTAAGAAAAAGGATGATTCTATTATCCGGAACCATTGGATTAGAATATATATATTGGACTAAAGTGGATCTTTCATATTCCCTATCACCTCTATTAATAAGTGCAGCATCAAATAAGTCTTCTAAATTAGTACCTGCGGGATGTTGCGCATCATAGTCAGTGGAGGATACAATGACTATACTATCAATTCTCTCATCCGTTGAGTGAATAATATCACAAGCATGCAGTGTCTGAAACATATTGAAATTCCAACTGTTATCAGCATCCATTTGAGCAATATAACTTATTTGTCTAGGGTCAAGAATAATCGAAAAATGTCCATAATATACAGAATCATTCTCTATATCACTTATCGTTAACTTAGACAGAGATGTGTCTAAATTTACAGCTTTCTGAACAGACCATTCCATATCCACAACCTTTCTTTTCATAGGTTTTCCATACCCGCACTGGTTGCAGGAGAAAACCGACGCCAGGAAACAAAATACAAAACCGCCTACTAATAGTATGATAATTTTCTTCATAGCTTGTAATCCTTTAATTCTGAAATGACAATGAGTATTAATTACGCTAATATAATAGGTTTGGGTTGGAAAAAGAGGAGTTTAGGTTGGATTATGTTACATTTTCACTGTTTTTAATTGGTTTTTTGGGTTTTATTGTTAAAATAAGCATTCACAATGGCAGTTAAATGGATAATCGAAGTTTAATTACATTATATCAGTATAAACTAGGTCGTTGAGGGTGGTTCCTGAGCGGCGTCGAAAGGAGTCGAAATGAGGTCACTGAGTCGAAGTGCCGGCCCGAGAATAGAATTCTAAATAATTCAACCCTCTCGTGTAATCAGTTCCACCTCTCTTTTAGTACTTCATGGTTTCGTTTCACTCAACCAGTTTTTGGACGCAAAGATCGCGAAGCGAAGTGCAAAGAGCGCGAAGAGATTACTCTTTAAATAAACTCAATTATTAGAATTTTATCAACTCACCACGTTCATTAAATTTAGAAGTATCTATGTGACTTTCCACTGCGCTCATATTCCAACTTGAAAATACAAGTTTATCACTTTCATCAAAACGAGCATTAGCTATGCTAAATGGTTTATTGAAGTATTTAGTGATAGGATTGTAAATAAAATAGTCCCTGACTTCATTTGTTACACCACTGGAACCCGATAAAACACTAAAATCTATGATTTTGTCAAAGTTGTAATCACTAAACTGAACATCCGGTCTGATGAGGTCATTGTATGAAAAAAAATATTGACCATATTCTTCAAATCCAAATGATTGAGTATAACCTTTTAGGTTAATAATAATACTATCTAATTGAAATAATATATTCTTTTTGTTATCTCTAATCATGGTCGAATATTGATAAATAATTGTTGAAATTTCTTTACTTTCTGTTTTTGTATCTGTAAATTTTAATTTCCAGCGTTCATGATACTTGTTTGATTCTATTTTTGAGTAAGTAACTCCGAGATCTTTTAGTTTTAAAGTATCCAGATATCGATCAGGCAAATTTGTGTTATTCTTTAATATGGAATCTTTAGCAGTTTTTGATAAAACGGAAATAGGATTTTCAACTGTTTCTACCTCTCTTAGAAGCTCTGTTTCATCATTACATGATTGAAAAAAAATAAAAGTATAAAATATAATGTATTTTATTTTCATTACAACAATTTGGAATTCTTTTTATTTAGACAATATAGAATGTTAATGCCGGTTTCTAAATTATTTCATAAAGAGACACATAAATATAATTGGTAATTTAATAAATAAGGCTCAGCTCAGCCACTAACTCACTGAAGAGAGGCACTCCCGCCCGCAGTTGAAACCGACAATTAACCATTAACAATTAACCATTAATCTACTTTCTTCTAAATTCAACAGATTTTGCCATTTC
Organism: uncultured Saprospiraceae bacterium; assembly: GCA_937894165.1. GTDB lineage: Bacteria > Bacteroidota > Bacteroidia > Chitinophagales > Saprospiraceae > CALCSX01. The sequence goes on from CALCSX010000348.1 coordinate 4,206, forward strand.
CCTGAATTCATCAATTGCCGAAACATCATCGCTTGAAGATTTACAAGTTATAGTTATTATTTTATTTTCGAGAATAATATATCCTCCAGATAAAATTTTATGATCATCCGGATAGATATCAAAAAGAATTACTTTCTCTCCTATTTGATAGTACTCATCATATTCAAATTTATTTTCAATCATTAACGTAATCTCCTCTTGCGAATATGGAAAGTAAGAAAGCGTCACTTTCCTTTTTAAACCACCTACCTCTCGTACCAGTACTATTGATTGAGGCATCTCTGTGTATTGTTTGGAATACGGGAAGTTATTTTCATCCATATAAAAGGGCAAATCTTCGAAGAAAGATATTTGTACATTTTCATTTATGTAAGATGACCTAATTACCTTCTCGAAAACTTCGCTGTATTTAGATTGTAAATTCGAATTATAAATTCCATTTATAGATACAACATGATCTTGATTTCCTAAGTAGAATATAAAAATGTCTTTTAAAATTCCATCGATCGATATTTTCCCATGCGAAAATGTACCTCTATATTCCTTAAAAATTACTTTATACTCATAAACGATTGTTTCCAAACCTGACATTGCCCACTTTAAAGATTCATATTCATCAATAGAATCCTCAAATTGCTTTACAGCAAATAAAGTCTGCTCACTTTCATTCATTAAAACCGTCATATTATTTCCAAATTTTAAGTTCAATCCGCTCGTATCCAGACTCAGGACAGTTCCGGGAAACCGGAAAGAATTTTCACCTTTATTATTGCTTAGGTTAAGGGTGGCTTGTGAGCTTGCAAATGCGAGAAATGAAAAACAACAGATAATATTGAGGGTGAAATTTCTAAAGGTCATGGGTTTGGAATAAAGATTAAAATTAAAGTTTAAAAATAGTAAAAAGATATTAGAAATGTATTTTAATAACAGTGCAACGATAAACTGCTAAAGGTCTACAGAGTTTATATTATTATTCCACTAAACAACGAAGTGCTAAACAACAAAGTGCTCAACAGTGAAACGATAAACTATTATGTAGTCACAAGTTACAAACTTGCGCCAACAGTGTTTAGAGAGTTCATATAATCATATAATCATATCATCATATCATCATATAATCATATCATCATATCATCTTCAAATCTTCGTCACCTTCCCCACCTTTACCTCCACCCCTCCATCCTCCACCCTATATACATACATCCCTGCCGCTAATCCTCCCACATAAACATAATTACTCCCATGATAAACCCGCCGCTCCTTCACCTGCCTTCCCTGCATATCAAAC
>CALCSX010000349.1 GCA_937894165.1 uncultured Saprospiraceae bacterium
TGTAACTTTTCTAAAATTTTCAATTTGTTGAAGAATCCAGCCGATGAAAACCCCTAAATCTCCAATGTGGTGGAATTTAAAAACAGGACTTCTTTGAACACCTTCGACTAAACAAATGGAAGTAGCACCCCCGGCTAGATAACAAGCTTTTGCTCCCCGATGGTAAGATGCTACAAGAGCTCCTTCACTAGTCGCTAGAGGCACATAGAAACTACCATTGGCTGCTGATCCTACTACCTTTAAAGGCCCGATCAATCCTGTTGGGACTCTAGTCATCCCTATATAGTTCTCAATATTGCCTTCCAAATCGCTGAAATCTTCAAATACCTTATTCTCCAATAAATAAGGATTTTTTGTCTGAGTTTCCTCTTCAATAAAAACTTTTCTTTTTTGAATTCCTTCCACATCAACTCCCTGCTCAACAGGCATGCGTTTATCTTTATTTCCTGTAAATGTTTTGGTTCGTATATTTTGGACTAAGCTTTCTATATTGTGATAGGTACTAAGTATTTCATAAGCTTTTTTGGTTTTTTCACTCGATGATGCCATAATTATTTTGTGTTTAAGGATATTTTTATTCGATATCCAGTTAGATTCAATTTTTTAAAATGGAAGTTTCATTTACTTTTCAAAGTAAATTAGAGAAAATAAAAATAAAATCAGAAAATTTTATAGTTGAGTCTAAGCACAAGACTTGATAATCCGTCAGTAGATTTTGTGACTGATTATTTGATAAAAATGCATCTTTTTTTTGACTTGAAGAGGGTAAATTGTAATTATTTTTGTAAAAATAATTCGTATATTATTTTATATATGTATATTAATATAGTAATCAATTAATTAAGATAATAAAATTAATTAAAAACTTTAAGGTTATTTTAATTCTACTATTGAGTTTCAAGAATTTCATTTATGGTCATCTTAAATTCGATTTATTTTAAGTAAATTTAGTCAGATTTAAAAACTTCCATATGCGCAGAGCTCACACACCGGCACTTAGAAATATAGTACGTTTATTTAATAAGTCAATTACTGAAAAATTGGCACTCAGTTCTAAGTTTGATTCAGGAAGAAGGAAATTTTCAAGAGATATGCTGACGATGGGACTAATATCCGGACTTATGCCCGGCTTGACCCTCAGCTCTTGTAGAAATTCCAACTCCACGGAGTCGAGTCAAGATTTGAAAATAGTAATAGTGGGAGGGGGGATAGCAGGTTTGAGATGTGGATATGAGTTGAAAAAAAATAAGATTCCTTTTCAATTATTTGAAGCCGATAAAAGAACAGGTGGCAGGATCCTGACCAAGCAAGAAACGTTTGGTAAAGGGCTCTGGACAGAATTTGGCGGAGAATTTATAGATTCTGATCATGAAGATATGTTGGAACTTGTCAAAGAATTTAAGTTGGAAATGTTTGACACATATACTGATCCAGCCGAGCGAGAGCTTGTGTATATCGATGGAAAATTCTATAACGAAGAGATGGTAATTGAACAATTCAATCTGGTAGCACCCCGAATTGCTCAAGATTTACAATATTGTGGTTCTGACTTCGATACACCTGAGGCTAGGGTATTGGATCAACTGAATCTCCATGACTATATTAGAGATTTTGAAAGTGAAAAATGGTTTCAGGATATGCTGATCGCAGCTTATGTGGGCGAATATGGTTTGGATGCTACGGAGCAATCATCATTGAATCTTATAGATTTAATCCATACAGATGTCACCATGGGCTTTAAAATTTTTGGAAATAGTGATGAGAGATTTAAAGTGGTGGGAGGGAATCAAAAAATTGTAGATGCCTTAGCTGATAGAATTAAAGAGGAAATACGTTTAGAACATCGATTAACTGCTATCAGACCATCAGGAAGTGGTTATTCACTAACTTTTAATAAAGACCTTGAAGTTTACGCAGATAAAGTTGTTCTGACGGTACCTTTTACGATTCTGAAAAATGTCGACATGTCTGAAATTAAAATGAGTGCTGCAAAACGTCAATGTATTAATGAGTTAGGATACGGACAAAATTCAAAACTATTTTTAGGCTTCAATAAAAGGATCTGGAGAGAATCAGAGCCTGCGCGAGCCGGCTTCCTTACGAATGAAGAAATTCATACCGGATGGGACAATTCTCAAATGCAAAATAATAACGAGGGTAGAGCAGGATATACCGTATTTTTAGGTGGTAGTCCTTCAGTAGAAATGGCAAAAGCGGCAAAGGAAGAAGGGATGAAAGATCGCGTGCCGTACGAATTTATCGAAAAGTATTTGAAGATCCTAGAAAATGTTTTTCCGGGAATAGAAAAGGAGTACAATCAAGAAAATTTCGCTGCTCTATGGCCTAATAATCCTTTCACTCTTGGAAGTTATGCATGTAGCAAGCCGGGTCAATACACCTCTTTATCAAGTTATGCTGTCGAACCAATAGGAGATATTTATTTCGCCGGAGAACATTGTAGTGTTGAATATTTAGGTTTTATGAATGGAGCCGCACAGACTGGCCGACTTGTAGCAGAAACATTAATTGCTAATTTTGAGCCACAAATGAATAAATAAATAATATAATACTATATTATCAAACCCACACTCCATTCAAAACGTTATCAATATGTTATTTCTTGAAATAAATAGAAAGTAATTTTATTTATTTAATACTCATTTATTTAGGAAATAATTACGTCATTCAGTTTTGATACCGAGGACTATCTAATTTTTTTAATTAAAAAACTAATGAATATGAAAATTAAGAATTTATTAATTTTGGGACTTCTAGCAATTTCTTCAACAGCATTGATGGCGCAATCTGTAGGTTTACGGGTAGGTGTTAACAGTACGAACATAGGAGTAGCTTTCGATGAAGATCCTGCTACAGAAGATGAGTTTGATTTCGATGCTGCTATAAGATTTCAAGTCGGTTTAGTGGCTGAAATTCCATTAGCTGGACCTGTTGGTATCGAAACCGGTGTGATTTATAATGGATATGGAGCCAAAGGTGGCAATTTAATTGAAGGTGATTTAAGACTTGATTACATTCAGATTCCATTAACTTTAAAATTGAGAGCTGATATTGGGGAGTTGTCGTTATTTGTTCACGGAGGACCCTATGCGGCTCTAGCCTTCGGAGGCAAAGATGAAACCACATTTTTTGGTATTTCTACAGAAGATGAAGTCAATTTTGGTGATGGTATAGATGAATATAACAGACTTGATTTTGGACTTTTAGTAGGTGGAGGTGTAGGATTTGGCCCTATTGACCTTGGTGTGAATTATGGTTATGGATTAGCAAATATTAGAAATCTAGACGATATTCGACTAGCCAATAGATTATTATCTCTTACCTTAACTTACAGATTCGACTCAGCAGAGTAATTTTGAGTTTTTTAAAAGATTGACCGGAATAACTATCTTAATAGTTATTCCGGTTTTTTATTTACAAAAATTTGTTAGATGTATTAGAAAATCAAAAGGTTTTATCTTGAACTTAAAAAGTATTTACAAAATAGATGGGAATACTGTCATTCTCAAAAGCTTTATTATAAATGTTTTAACTTTGAAACTATATGTTTTCTAACTATTGTTTTTTGATAGTTATGAGGTTTCTAAATAAGATTATAGTTTCAACTAAATGGTTTAAATATTTAAATATATTATTTAAACATATTTAAATACTTGGTATATTCAACAATATTCGTAATTTACACTTCGGTATTATCAAGAAGATTTAGTGGGATTGTATAAATATATAGTTAAAATATTGCTGATATTATTTCTTTATTCAATAAATCATATATTTTTTAAATTTAAATTCAATTAAAATGAAGGTTAAAAATCTACTTATTTTTGCTGTAGCAATTTTTTTTTCGGGAAGTTTAATGGCACAAACATTTGGTATTAGAGCCGGTATAAATTCAGCTAATCAAAATATTAAATATGATGAAGACCCGATTGAAAATACATTTGATAACAAATTCATATTGAAATTCCATGCCGGTGTCATTGCGGATTTACCAATAGTAGATGATCTTTCTATAGAAACAGGTTTAATTTACTATGGAACCGGAACTAAAATTGATGAATCCTTTATGGGAAATGCTATCAAAAATCAAACTAATATTAATTTTATCCAATTACCTATTTCATTGAAGTATCGTGCTAATATGGGTGCTGCTTCTATTTTTGTACATGCAGGACCATACACTGCTTTTGCTTTAACTGGTAATTTTACTTCTGAGGTTGCCGGGGAAGAAATAACGCAGGATGTTAAATTTGGAGATGGAGATTTGCATACCAATAGACTTGATTACGGAATGAATATTGGAGCCGGTGTAGGCTTTGGTCCTTTAGATTTGGGAATTAATTATGGTTTTGGAATTGCAAATTTGGGAAATATGGATGATCGGACGATTACAAATAGGATTTTATCTCTTTCATTAACTTACAGATTCGTAGGAAGTAATTAGATTATATTTTGGTTCAAAGAAATATTTAAAGAGTATAAAAAGACTTCATTATTATGAGGTCTTTTTTATTTCGTGTAATAATTAAATTATTACTATTTCACTTTTATAAAATCCAAAAATTCCATTTTTACCGTATCTAATAATATATTCTTAACCAAAATAATTAATTATGATAAAATCTACATTTCGAAGAATTAAATTCATTTCATTAATTCTTTTTATACCTTTTGTAACAATACAAGCTGCACAAATAACGGTCAATACTTTAGCGGATTCAGGAGTCGGCTCGTTAAGAGAAGCTGTCTCAATGGCAATGGCAGGGGATACTATCACCTTTGGTTCGTTAACCGTAGGCGGAGTAATTGAACTAACTTCTGGTGAAATATTAATTGATAAAAATTTAGTTATCACTGGAAATGGTCCGGAGGATACATCAATAGAATCTGACGGTAGCAGTAGAATCTTCAATATTGCTGCGGGAACGATAGTGGTGATTTCAGATTTAAAAGTCGCACAAGGAGGAGGCGTCGATTTGGGAGGGGGAATATTTTCCGAAGGAATATCACTTAGTATAGATAATGTTGTGCTCGAGGGAAATACAGCTAATCTAAGTGGTGGAGGATTATTTGTAATGGGATCAGAAGTGACAATCTCTAATAGTATTTTACGAAGCAACTCAGGAAATGGTGACGCAGTAACTGATGGTGGTGGTGGATTTACTAATGACGGAGGCTCAGTAATTGTATCAGGGGGAAGCTTAATCACCCAAAATCTCGCTAAAGGGGCTGCAGGCAGTGGAGGTGGAATTTTGAATTTGAACGCAGGTTCGTTAACGGTTATAAATTCAGAAATTACAGAAAATGATTGTAGTCGAGCAGGGGGAGGAATTGAAGATAATTCCGGATCAAGTTCAGAGATAATACTTACGAATGTAGTTTTAGATCGAAATATAACGGGTCCCTCTCCGGGAAATGGAGGTGGATTTCATATTACAGGTCCCGGTGACGCAACTATTACCGGTGGATCTGCGAG
>CALCSX010000350.1 GCA_937894165.1 uncultured Saprospiraceae bacterium
TTAATTTAATTTCAATACAGATGTATATATATTATATTTTTTATACATTTGTCAAGGATGAATTGAAAATATATAAATTGATATAGGATGTCAGATACATTTAGAGTTGAAGGGGGGCATAGATTGAGTGGTGAATTAACACCTCAAGGTGCAAAGAACGAAGCTTTACAAATATTGTGTACGGTTTTATTGACCGACGAGGCGGTTGTGATCAATAATGTGCCGGAGATAAGCGATGTAATGAAGTTAATCAACTTATTGGACGGCTTGGGTGTGAAGGTTGAGAAGTTGAAGCCGCATACCTATCGTTTTCAAGCGGACGATATCAATTTAGAGTATTTGCAATCGGGAGATTTTCTGAGAAATGCGAGTAAGATCAGGGGTTCTGTGATGCTTATTGGTCCTTTATTGGCGCGATTTGGCAAGGCTTTTCTTCCAAAACCGGGCGGGGATAAGATCGGCAGACGCAGGTTGGACACACATTTTCTGGGTTTAGAGAAATTGGGAGCTGTTTTCACCTATAATGATGAAAACTATTCCTTCACAATAGAGGCGAAGGCTTTAAAAGGGACTTTTATTCTTATGGATGAGATTTCTGTTACCGGCACAGCCAATATTGTGATGGCGGCAGTGATGGCTGAAGGTGAAACGCAGATTTATAATGCGGCCTGTGAGCCATATTTACAGCAATTATGTAAGTTATTGGTGGCGATGGGGGCTAAAATAAGTGGAATTGGTTCGAATTTATTGACTATCGAGGGAGTCTCGAAAATGGGTGGCGCACATCATACCATACTTCCTGATATGATAGAAATTGGTTCATTTATAGGTGTGGCGGCGATGACGCAGAGTGAGATAAGAATAAAAAATGTTTCTGTAGAGAATCTTGGTAATATTTTGCCCACCTTCCAGCGAATGGGAATAGCTATGGATATTCAGGAGGATGATATTTTCATCCCGGCGCAGGATGTTTATGAAATCCAGACTTTTATCGATGGCTCCATTATGACGATTTACGATAGTCCATGGCCCGGCTTTACACCTGACCTCATGAGTATTATTCTGGTAATGGCTACTCAGGCTAAAGGAAGTGTGTTGATACACCAAAAAATGTTTGAATCTCGACTTTTCTTTGTCGATAAATTGATTGATATGGGTGCTCAGATCATACTTTGTGACCCACACAGAGCAACGGTAATAGGAATGGGTCGCCAGAATCAATTGCGTGGCATTACCATGAGTTCACCCGACATACGCGCGGGAGTAGCTTTACTTATCGCGGCTATGTCTGCCAATGGTGTTAGTATTATCAATAATATTCATCAGATAGATAGAGGATATCAGAATATTGATGGAAGGTTAAATGCGATTGGTGCCAGTATAGAGCGTTTGTAAAGCTAGGAATTTGCATCAGGGATAGAAGCGGCACGCAGTATAGCGGATAGCCCGACCGCAGCCTTCAGTGAAATCAAGTGAAATCCCGGCGGCGGTGATGCCCGAAATAAAATTACCTCTGATAGAAATTATTTTCGTAATCTTACGTACTCGTCTGTCTGTGTATTGAAATCAGCGGCGTAATCAAGACCGATAGAATCCGGAAAATCCAGGACTAATTGTCGACCTGCGTGAGTCCGGATGATTGTATCCAGCAACATCGGTATGCCGGCGTCCTTGTCTCCTATTGAGGTGATGAATGTTATCCAAATGATATTATGGCTGTATATAATAAACGCCGCAGTGGAAAGTTGACCCTGTCGGTCGGTCAAACCGAAAATGTTGCCTGTCCCGCGATGCAAAAAATTATATATAATCCTTTGAACGGCATGGAAAGCTCTGTCATTCCTATATTGTGGCAATCCATTATTTTTAAGCAATTCTGCAAAAAGTTCCGGTTTGATAGTGCCGGAAGGAATGAAATCATCTTGATTTTGCTCAAGAAGATTTAATAATCTTTCAGAATATTTTCCCCTAAGTTCCTCATAAGGTTTATTCAAAGTCAGACTGGAAGAGAAAAGTTTTTCGGATTTAAAAGGTGAAAGTGTGAGGTTCTTTCCAATACCGTACAATTCGATTTCTTTTATTTTGAATTCCTCTGGGATAAAATCCAAAAAAGATGAAATACGTTTCTCTGAGAGTACATTTACTGAGTAAAGACCTGATTTGATAATCGTATCCGGCAAATAAATTACTTTTTTACCCCAAATGTTCTTTTTGTAGAAAAAGGGCATCACACTTTGATAGTCATTTTCAATAATACCAAACCAATCCTTGCTCACCGCATCCAGCATCCAGGTGTAGCCGTAGGGAGTGCCATTCATGGCGTAATGCACGCAACCGTTCCATTTATTGGATTCGAAGGTGATATCGTTCTTGGAGATTATTTTTAAATTCAAAATGTAATATTTGGTAAATTGTAACTACTCACCTACGATCATTTCAATTTAAAAATGTTAATTTTCCGTGATACTTCATATCTTTTCTCGTCAATAGCGCTGCTATGTATACCAATTAAATTTGAAATTGTCGGCAATCTTAAA
>CALCSX010000351.1 GCA_937894165.1 uncultured Saprospiraceae bacterium
GACCCTTGTTAATATTTTATATCCTGTTATTTTTATTGCTTTCAGCGTTCTTTTCTGGAGCTGAAATTGCATTTATCTCCGCAAGCAAGTTGAAAGTTGAGCTTAAGCGCAAGGAAAATAGCGTTAGTGGATCCATAGTTGGTGATTTTATTGATCATCCCAAAGATCTTCTGGCAACTACTTTAGTGGGGAATAATATTGCGCTAGTGGTTTTTACTTTTTTAGTAGCGCGCTTATTGACGCCAGTATTTGAACCAATTTTGACAAATAATATATTGATAGGATTTATTATCACCATTATAACCACTATTGTAGTGTTAATTTTTGGTGAATTTTTACCTAAAACCGTATTTAGGCTTTTTGCAGACACAATTTTATATGTAATAGCTATTCCTTTAAAATTCTTTAAATTTCTCTTCTTCATTCCTACCAAACTGATGATATGGTTGTCGGAAATGATTATGAAAATATTTTTAAAACCATCGCCACAGGAGCTGGATGAGACCTTCACAAAGGTCGATCTTGAGCATTTTATTCAGATGACTAATCGCGGAGATAAAGAGGAGAAAATTGACACTAATCTTTTCACCAATGCCATGAATTTAAATTTGCTGAAGGTGAGAGAGTGTATGATACCGAGGACCGAATTGGTGGCAATTTCTGTGAATAGTTCTATAGAGGAATTGATAGAAGTTTATAGTTCGAGCAATTTGAGTAGAATTATAGTCATCGAAGAGGATGTTGATAATGTCCTAGGTTATGTTCACCACCAGCAAATGCTAAAATCACCTACAACAATAAAAAATATGATTATGGATATCACCTTCGTGCCGGAGGTGATGAATGTTCATGATTTGTTGAATAAATTCATTATAGAGAAAAACAGTATTGCCATCGTGGTTGATGAGTTTGGTGGCACTTCAGGTGTGATAACCATGGAAGATATTCTTGAAGAAATTTTCGGCGAAATAGAGGACGAGCATGATGAAGATGAATATATTCTTGAGCAAATATCTGAAAATGAGTTTAGATTTTCCGGTCGTGTAGAAGTAAGTGATATAAACGAAAAATTTGAAAATATTAAAATACCTGAAGGAGACTACAATACCCTATCAGGATATCTCGTCATGACCACTCAAAACATCCCTGATCAAGGGGAAGAAATTATCCTCGATGGAAACCGTTTTGTCATTGAATCTGTTAGTGAGACAAAGATTGAAACTATTAGATTGATTATAGAGGAATAATCAAAATTGTTTGAGCACAAATTAATCAATAAGTATTTTTTCGCTGTGTAACAAATGTTACTGATAAGACTATTTAATTGGCTTAATTTTGAAGAGTGATTCAATTTAAAGACGATTTTTAGTTATTAGTGGTTTTAAATATTTATTGTATTACTTAATTTTATACTAAAATATTTTCTTAATTAAAAAAATGTCAAAATGAAAATGAAATCTTTTATGTTAATTTTTTTAACAGGACTTGTTTTTCTATTTAGTTGTGGTTCTTTCGGAGACTCTGAAGTTGAAAAGGTGAGTGTAGAGAGAGCTAAAGATTTATTGGATGGTAATAGTGAAATTCAAGTGATCGATGTAAGAACCAGAGAAGAGTTCAGAGAAGGCCAAATTACTAACGCTAAGAATTTAGATGTTACAGCCGAAGATTTTGAAGAGCAGGCTGATTTGGTAAGTAAAGAAAAAGAGATCATGGTGGTTTGCGCCGCCGGCACCAGAAGTGCAAAAGCTGTTGAAATTCTAAAGAAGAAGGGTTTTAAGAAAATATATGAAATAGAAGGTGGAATGGATGAATGGAAGGCTAAAAGAATGAAAGTTTCAATTACATTTTAAATGAAAATTATGAATAAGCTGGAGGAATATGTAAAGAAGGAGGATTTAGTATTGGTAGATTTTCATGCGGAGTGGTGTGGACCATGTAAAATGATGGCACCTATCCTCCAAGAAGTAAAAAGAACTGTTGGGGACTCAGCGAAAATCATCAAAATTGATATAGATAAAAATTCTGCTATATCTAATAAACTAAAAATCAGATCTGTTCCTACCTTTCAGCTTTACAAGGCGGGAAAGGTGGTGTGGCAGCATAGTGGCACTGTTTCCAAACATGAGCTTGAAAAGTTGATCAGACAGTATGCTTAACAAGTATTTCCATATTATTCAGGATGCTTTCTCAGGATATGCCAATTATCTCTGGAATGAAATCTCCAATCCAACCTGGTATAGTTATTTCTACTGGTTGATTGGCATATCTCTGATTGTTTGGACTTTGGAAGTCATCCTTCCTTGGCGGAAGAATCAAAAGGTCATCCGGAAGGATTTTTGGCTAGACGGATTTTATATGTTCTTCAACTTTTTTATTTTCTCTTTAGTAGCCTATAATGCCATATCAATGGTGGGGGTGGAGCTATTCAATGATTTTTTGGGACTTTTCGGAATAACGAATGTAGTGGCGATAGAAATAAAAACCTGGCATGTTCTGCTACAATTTTTATTAATGTTTGTGATGGCAGATTTCATACAGTGGAATGTGCATCGAATGCTACATCGAGTGCCATGGATGTGGGAGTTTCATAAGGTTCATCACTCTGTCAAGGAGATGGGTTTTGCTGCCCATCTCAGATTTCATTGGATGGAGACGATAATCTACAAATCAGCACTATATCTCCCTCTCACGATGATAGGTTTTGGTATTACGGATCTTTTCTACCTTCATTTATTTACTATCTTGATCGGGCATCTCAACCATGCCAATGTGGATTGGGATTATGGTCCTTTGAAGTATATTTTTAACAATCCTAGAATGCACCTTTGGCATCATGCGCGTGAGCTACCTACTGAGCGACCATATGGGATGAATTATGGAATCTCACTTAGTGTTTGGGACTATATTTTCAGGACGGATTACCTGCCACATAACAGGGGCGATATTGAGTTGGGATTTCACGAAGATGATGATTTTCCTAAAGATTTTGTGCGTCAGGTGACTTATCCTTGGAGGAAAAGCAAGAAGTAAGGTGATGCTTTAATATTTGAATAGGAGTTTCTCTCTGCGCCTCTACGGTAAACTGTCTGAACCGTGATTCGCTCGATTGTAGGATTTCTGGGTTAAGTGTCCAATCCATTCAAATTTTGAAATATATTTTTCTTTAAAATCAAACAAATATGCTCCAAGCATATCCTAATCTGTGAAATCAATGTGAACCCAACACATGCCATAAGCATTCAATGTCGCTCATATTTAATGTGATCATCCATTTGAAACCATAAAACCACCTGCGATCATCTATTCGTGTATCCGTGGCTAAAAACAAATGCCGCAGGCATTCCATCTGTGTCAAATCTGTGTAATCCGTGAAATCTGTGAGCAAACTACAAATGCCATCGGCATCCCGATCCGTTCTCTGCACATAATTGCGATATCTGTGGGAACCATAAAAATGTCGCGGGTATCCTAATCCGTGTAATCCTCAAGAAAACAAATACAATTTTCAACACATTTTAGACGCACGGCCGTGCGCCTCTACGTTATTTTTGATGAATTTTTGCTGATAATCAAATCATTATTTTTAAAACAACTGGTTATATATTTTTTTACCTTAAAATATGCGTAAAAATGGGTAATAGGTTCGTTCCACTCACCGAGTTTTTTTACCCTCACTGTCAGAATCGCGGATTAAGAACGGATTTAGCGGATTACACGGATTGGTTGATAGTATTTAAAAACGGTAGTGTCTTAGATGAAATATTATTTGTGCAGACGAATATTATTATTTTTTTTCGCTCAAGCTCTCATTTTTCTATAATCAGGGACACAAGTGCATTAAATAGGTTCGTTCTACTCACCTTGATTCATCAGTGAAAACCCGCGTGAGGAATGTGGAGGGCCTTCAGGTGTGAACCTGTAGCTCTGCGGAGGGTTCATACGGTACCCCGGAACACTCCGACCCCGGCGGAATTAAAGGAGCCGGGGACACGCTCTTAAAATGAAGAAAATACACAAAAAATAATTCCTCTGTGAATGTGCAGAGGAATTATTATAAGCATCTTTAAAAGTTATCTAATCTTGTTCCGGTCTTGTTGCCGGCTCTTCAGTCAGTCTATGATATTCTGTATATTTTTCTTTACCAAGCAACCTTTGCATATCATAAATCAAACCTATACTTAATTTTTGTATTTCTTGAACTTCATCATCAGGAACACCGGGATATTTCACTCTATAAGACGCAATTAGCAATTCCGTTTCCCGATGTTTACTTATAAAGGTTTCGTAATCCTCTTGACTCAAATCCAATTGCTGTCCGACTTGCGTGTAATTGAATTTCTGCTGAGCGTTCATACTTGCCCCTATAAATAGGGCAAAAAATAATGTTAGTATGAGGTGTTTCATTGCGGTATTTAGTTAGGGTTAAAAAAGTAAATATACAACATACAAATGAAATTCGCAATTCCACGTACCTAAAATTTTGAATACATAAAAAAAGCTCCGAAAGTAATTCCGGAGCTTTTAAAGACTAAAATTTTTAACTTAAATCCTAACTAATCCCTGTACAAGTATATTTACTTTATTATTCAGCACTTCTACGAAGCCCTTTTCAATGGTATATTTTGAAATTTCTCCGGAAACAGTTTTTACCTCCACAGTCCCATTTACCAAGGCGGCAACGATAGGCGCGTGGTTCTTCAAAATCTGAAACGGTCCATCTGTACTGGGAACCTTAACAGAAATGATATCTCCGTTAAATACTTCACTTTCAGGCGTTAATATATTTAAATTCATTTTTATTTATTTTTTAGGCCATTCCGGCTTCAGCTAACATTTTTTCACCATCCTTGATAACTTCCTCAATAGAACCTTTCAGGTTGAAAGCAGATTCAGGATATTTGTCTACCTCACCGTCCATGATCATATTAAAGCCCTTGATCGTCTCTTCGATAGGAACCAATACTCCTTTCAAACCTGTAAACTGCTCAGCAACGTGGAAAGGCTGGGATAAGAATCTCTGCACTCTTCTTGCTCTGTGAACTATCAATTTGTCCTCGTCAGAAAGCTCCTCCATACCCAGAATGGCAATGATATCTTGCAACTCGTTGTATCTCTGTAGGATATTTTTCACCTTCTGTGCACAGGTGTAATGCTCATTTCCAAGGATCACCGGATCAAGAATTCTTGAAGTAGAATCCAAAGGATCCACAGCCGGGTAAATACCTAGAGATGAAATTTTTCTTGAAAGTACCGTCGTAGCATCCAAGTGAGCAAAAGTAGTCGCCGGAGCCGGGTCAGTCAAGTCATCCGCAGGCACATAAACTGCCTGAACTGATGTGATCGATCCTCTCTTCGTCGAAGTAATTCTCTCCTGCATCAATCCCATCTCAGTCGCCAATGTCGGCTGATAACCCACCGCTGAAGGCATACGACCCAATAGAGCCGAAACCTCAGAACCGGCCTGTGTAAATCTAAATATATTGTCGATAAAGAACAAGATGTCCTTTCCGCCATTTGGATCATTCATATCACCATCACGGTAGTATTCCGCCAGTGTCAAACCTGATAAAGCCACTCTTGCTCTCGCTCCAGGAGGCTCATTCATCTGTCCAAACACGAAAGAAGCCTTTGACTCTTCCAGGTCTTTCATATCAACACTGTCAAGATCCCATCCACCTTCTTCCATAGAATGCATGAACTTCTCACCGTAATTGATAATTCCCGCTTCAAGCATCTCTCTCATCAAGTCATTCCCCTCTCTGGTTCTCTCACCCACACCCGCGAATACAGAAATACCATCGTATCCCTTCGCGATGTTATTGATCAACTCCTGGATAAGTACTGTTTTACCAACTCCCGCACCACCGAACAAACCAATTTTACCACCCTTCGCATAAGGCTCGATAAGGTCGATTACCTTGATACCTGTGTAAAGTACCTCAGTCTCCGTTGACAACTGGTCATAAGCAGGTGGATTTCTATGAATAGAAGAATAACCGGTGATATTTGGCAAAGTAGCAATACCATCGATAGATTCACCCACAACATTAAACAAACGTCCTTTAATTCCGTCGCCTACCGGCATAGAAATCGGCTTACCCATATCTGACACCTCCATTCCTCTGGTCAATCCGTCAGTGGCATCCATCGAGATAGTTCTTACACTATCTTCTCCCAGGTGCTGCTGAACCTCAAGAATCAAAATAGAACCATCGTCTTTTTTCACGCTTAACGCATTGAGAATCTCAGGAAGAACAACGCTCTCACCTGCAAAACTTACGTCAACAACCGGTCCAATAACCTGCTTGATGTGACCTGTATTCGCCATTATGTACTTTTTTGTTTAATAATCTGCTTGAATTTCGGTGCAAATATACATCTAATTGATATATTAGCAAAGGTTTTTTTATAGTGAAATAAAAGAAAATTGCTATGATCTCCCAATTTTTAAAAATATTGCATTGTAGAAGCCTTTAATTTTGCAGTTTTAAAGAATTTTATTCTTTTTATAAGGCATTTTGCTATATTTCAGGGATTTATTTTTTGGAAAGAATTTGCTAAATTTGACCCACAAGCTGAATATCTATGGCTAAGAATTCCAAATCCCTCATCGCAGCCACTCTCGCCGCAGAAATGATCCGAGCGAGGGCCATGGGATTCGATTTATTGCCGAAGGAAAATATGAAAACCGTCACCTTGCCGGATTTGAAATATGCCGGCCTAGCTTCAAGTGTTTATTTGCTCGATCAATTGAAGACTGTTCAAGTGAAAGCTGCCCGGGAAATACTTCTTATCTTCAAGGTCCGGGAAATTTATATACATATTGACATTTGTCATGCTATACTGCGACATATGTCAATGACTCCTAGCCTTGTACCCGCTATATTGAATAGGATGAGTAAAGAGTTTTTGGCGACAGTAGAGGAAGCGACAGTTAAAGAACTTCAACTTTATATCAGATTGGCGCTCGGAAAGATATCTACTTTTGAGGATATGAAAAGCTTTCTAAATGGTGTGAAAACAGCTGAGCTGACAAAAATAGGGAACTTTCCGGCACCGCTCATCTGGCGCAAGGGAGGAATGGAAAGTGTTAGTTATTTCCAATCACTTTCACCGGGCAAACATAAAGCTTTGGTCAACTGGTTTACTACCATTGAAGAAAACGAGGAATTCTATGAGGAACTTTATAACTTATTAATAAAGACTACGCGGAAGGACAAGCAGGGGAGGAATGAGTTAAAGAAGGAGAGTACTCTTGCATTTTCGGAAGGATATATTTTTCCGGGTATGGAGTCTTACAAGCATGTGGGCAAGCTAGGAGCTTTTGAGATATTTTCGAATCTTCCGGTGAGCAAGTGGGAGGATTTCTTTAATAGTGTAGGGAGCGGAGTTATCGAATTCATACAGGAGGAGAAAATTGGGGAGGATTTGTTGAGCGTTTATGCTTTGGCATTGACGAGAGCGAAGAAGGTGGAGGATTTGACAGCGATAATGACGCTTGTTGGTAAAAAAGGCATGGTTTTCGACCGAATGGCGGCAACATTTCAGGTGCTAAGCTTCGAATTCTACAATAAATTTGTCGCCGGCTACCTGGAGCAATCCACATCGGATTTTCTTATTAACAATTTTGATTTTCTCTTCAAGGGCAGCCCTCATAGCCTCAGTTTGGAGAATAGCCAGACGGTTTTGGAGCGGATGCGGCACTTGGAAGTGGGGGATATGGGCTTGAATCATCCTACGTTGGATATCATTGGAAAGAATATAATAAATTTTTTACACCCCAATGCAGCACTGAGTAGGAATAAAATATGGCAGGAATTGTATTTTAAGGATAAATATACTTTTGAGTTTTGGTCGCAGGTTCACCATGCACTAAGACGTCGCCGCCGGGAGCTAATGAATGTGGTGGTGTAGCAGAGGGAGGTGCTTAAAAAAAATGTAAAAAATGTTTTTTTGAAATAATTGCCTTCGCGCGCCCCACAATCCCCTGAAGGGGAAGCGTAGGTTTTATCATCTGTTAGTTATTTTACTAATGCTAGCCTTTTTAGTTGGGATTGGGGCATCTCCCGGCATGCCAAATAATATCCAATAAAAATGAGTTCTTCAATGCCGGGACCGGGCTATCCGCTTTACTTCCTTTGACTTCGCTATTGCTGCGTCATAGGTCGTGTTCGCTGCTATCCCTGATGCGGGAGGGTGTGGGTGGAGGCGGTAATAGGATGGATAAATTTTAATTTTTAAAGTATATTTTAGACAAAATCATTATCTTTATTGGATTATTCTAAATGACAGTAATTCTTGAGTTTATGTTTAGATCTGTATTGATTTTGAAAACATAATATCTTTTGGAATATCGAGGAATTGGCTGATTAATAAAGGATAAAATAATAGTAAGAATTCACAATTTTAGTTTGATAATGCTAACCTATAAAATACATTTGCACAAAGAATCTGAAGGAGGATATACGATTATTGTACCCGCTTTGCCGGGCTGTATAACATATGGCGAGAATGTAGATGAAGCAATTGCTATGGCTAAGGAAGCTATAGAACTTTATATTGAAGAATTACAAGATCGGGGAGAAGATATTCCGGATGATAGCAATACCTTGGAGTTTTCATTAAACCTGGAAATGGTATGAATTTAATTCCACAGTACCTAATGAAAATTTAGAGAAGTAAGTGAATGTTTTAAAACTTCGAAATTTTCACACAAAATTTATCATAATCCGGAGATAAATAAAACTGTAATTGTGCCAATTCATGGTGGAAAAGATTTAAAAAAAGGAATCTTTTTAGCCATTGTAAAGCAAGCAGGAATTGATAAAAATGAATTATTTTAGAAAGATTTATTATAAGTGAAGAGATTTTTACTATTAATTTTCACACCGGCATGTCCACTTCCCAAGCCTTTTCCTGAAACCATTTCTTACCTTCTACATCATAACGGATAGTAAGTTCGGCACCACTGGCTGTCCCAAACCTTGAATGCAGCCCATTTCTTTATTGAATCTTTCAAAAGAAATTTTGATTCTGACACCTATCAGATAATCAAATATATATAAATTTGTTTACTTAATGCTTTGTCGTATTTTGGACTTAAATAATCAGCACGAAAAATACCCGGTCAATACCCCGGATAAAATGAAGAAATGGAGAAGAATAATTGGTTGAGGCTGCCCGCGGAGGAGTCATTTGCGAAGGAGCTGGAAATATTGAAGGAAAACGATGGGCACGCTACACCCGAGGGCTGGCTTTTGTCTCCGATTAGAGTGGTAGACTATCTGATGGGTGGCATTGAAGTGGGAGGGGTTGCTATCACACCAAAATATTTCGGGAACAGATCCATCATCGAAGTGGCTGTGGCGACTTTGGCTACGGATAGAGCCTTATTGCTGTTAGGAATTCCGGGAACGGCAAAAACGCGGGTTTCGGAACATTTGGCGGCGGCTATCAGTGGTGATTCTAAGTTGATTATCCAAGGAACGTCAGGACTTTCGGAGGATAGTATCAGATACGGTTGGAATTACGCCAGTTTGATAGCAAAAGGGCCGACGATGGAAGCATTGGTACCAAGTCCGATATTTTATGGGATGGAAAAGGGACAAATAGTTCGGATAGAGGAGTTGACGAGGATGCCATCGGATATTCAAGATGCCTTGATTACGGTTTTGTCTGAAAAGTCGTTGCCCGTTCCGGAATTGAATATGGAAGTAAGAGCGAGAAGGGGATTTAATGTCATTGCTACTGCCAACGATAGAGATAAGGGGGTGAATGAGCTGTCTGCAGCTTTGAAAAGACGCTTCAATACAGTGAAATTGCCGTTGCCGGAGACTTTCGAAGAGGAGGTGGAAATAGTATTGAAAAGAAGCGAGGAGCAAGGTCTTGCCTTGGATCTCCCCAAGGAATCTGTCAGCCTCGAAGATATTAAAAAACTGGTGACGATATTCAGAGAATTGCGCTCCGGGGAGACATTGGACGGCAAGCAAAAACTCAGAAATCCAAGCTCAACCCTAAGCCCTGCAGAAGTCATCTCCGTCGTACAAAACAGCAAGGCGATGAGTACATTTTTCAATAAAGGCAAGAGCAATCCCGCTTATTTCGTGCCCTCCCTCATGGGTGCCATCATAAAAGATCCCGCTGCGGACAGTTTAATTTTGCAGGAATACAATGAGAATGTTATCAAAACCAGACAGGGCTGGGAGGAGATTTACAGCCACTTGAGAGATGCTTTACAGGACAAATCCGCCCGCTAATGGCTGAGATCAAATATTTTGGAATCAGACACCACGGTCCCGGCTCAGCGAAAATGCTGAAAAGAGAGTTGGAACTGTTTTTGCCCGATGTGCTTTTGATAGAATTACCGGCTGATGTACAGCCCTTGATTGATGTATTTGATGCAGAAAAACTCAAGCCTCCGGTAGCCATCTTGCAGTACGATCCGGGGAATTTTGAGAAGGCATTTTTCCTGCCCTTTGCTGAATTTTCACCCGAATGGATAGCACTTTCTTATGCAAAAAATGCTGAAATACCTGTGCAAGCAATCGATTTGCCCGGAAATTTGACCATGGCATTGCCCAAAGTGGCATTTGAAGGCAAAAATCAGGCAAAATCTGACCCTCTGGCTTATTTTGCCGAAAAATCAGGCTATACAGATACCGAAAGCTGGTGGGAATCCTTCTTTGAGTTGGAGGAAAGAAATGGTGAGCATTTCGGGACGATAGAAATGATTATGGATGAGCTGAGGGATAGTTTTAAGGATTCAGTCAGTGAGGAAACGCTGCTTCGAGAGGCACATATGCGAATGCAAATTTCAGAGACAATAAAAACAAAGGAAAAAATTGCAGTCGTGTGTGGAGCCTGGCATATACCAGCTATTCGACTGGACGAAAAGTACAGTGAAAAGAAAGACAAAGCCTTGCTGAAAGCACTCAAAAAAACTACATTGCACCAGTGCTGGATTCCATGGTCTTATGCACGACTAAAGCGGGAAGGAGGCTATGGGGCGGGAGTGGAGCATCCCGCTTGGTACGAATGGATCTACTATGAAAGGGTAAGTGCCTCTGCGAAATGGATCGTTAGGGTGGCGGAATTTTTGAGGAAGAGAAATTTTGTAATTCCCGTATCCTCCGTCATAGATGCACATCAATTGTCGAATACGTTGGCTGCAATGAGAGGCCTTAGTTTGCCGGGATTGAAGGAATTGATGGAGAGCATGGAGGCGGGATTTGCGCTGGATCAGATCAATTTAAAAGATGTCTTGAAAATGAATTTCTTGACGGGAACGAAGACCGGATTTGTGGACGAGGAGTTGAATATTATTCCAATACAGAAGGATTTTGCGGCACGTTTGAAAACCAGTCGACTAACCAAGGACTACGAGAATGGCTATGAGGGCGTGAAGGCTTTGGATTTGCGTAAGCCTGCGAATCTGGCAGCTTCGAATCTTTTGCATAGTCTCGTTTTGCTTGGTATCGAATGGGGGGAGTGGCTGGAGGGAGAGGCTGTGGGTTTGGGAAATTTTAGAGAGAATTGGGAGTTGGAATGGCAGCCCGAGTACAGTTTGGAACTAGTGAAAGCCGGCATGGAAGGCAATACGATCGATGAGGCGACGATGATGAGGGTGAAGAATAGACTAGACAGGAATGATTTCAATATCAGTGGCAGGGAAATCGATCACATATTAAAGTGTGGTATCGACGGAATTTTTCCAATGGTGTTGGATTTGCTTGGACGCAAAATAGCTTCTGATGAAGATATCGAAAACTGGTATAAAATTTTCCCAAAATTGGTTCAATTTCTGAAAAACGGTAACATCCGAAAGATAGAAATGGAACAGTTGGAAGAGATGTTGGAGAAGCTTTACGTGAAGATATGTCTGCATCTGGGAGAATATGTTTCCGGGACGGATGATGAAGGGGCAAAGGAGAGAATGCAGGTTTTGAATAGTTGTGACAGAGCGATCAAGTTGTGGCAGACCGAGGTGGGAGCTTTTTCCTGGACAACTGCGCTATTAAATAATATGGATAAATCTCGCAGTCCGGCTATGCTACGAGGAGCAATGGTGCGGATGGTTATGCAGCGGGGGGAATTGGAATTGGATCTTTTGCTGGCTTTGGCGCATCGGGAGTTGACGGACAGAATGGATATAGAGAATGCAGTGAATTGGTTGGAAGGCTTTTTAGGCGGCAATCCGTCCGGTATTTTGATACAGAAGGAGCTTTTTGAGATAGTAGATAGCTGGGTGAAGGATTTGCAAGAGGAGGAATTCAGGCTGGTTTTGCCGGGGTTACGTAAAATTTTTGCAGCGATGCTTCCAATAGATAAAAGACAGGTCTTGGATTTTGCGAAAAATGAGGATGAAGAGGTGGGAAAGGAGAGTCTCTTCTTTGATCAGGGATTGGAGGAGCTGGTGGAGGGGAATTTGAGGAGGTTGTTGGGGGAGTAGTTTAGCTTTTCTTTGGATTCTTCGGCACAGGATCATGACCGTGCCCGCCCCAGGGGTGGCAAGATGCAATCCTTTTAATGCCTAGCCAAGTTCCATACACAACCCCCCATTCGCGAATAGCCTGAATCATATAATTGGAGCATGTTGGGGTGTACCGACAGCTGGGAGGCAGGAGTGGGGAGATGAGTTTTTGGTAAACTTTGATGGGAAAAATCCAGATTGATTCTAATATATTCATTGCTTATTGTTTAAATTGGTATCTAAAAGAAAAGCCCATATAGTAGGCTACCATCGTGTTCGAATTAGGCACTAATCAATTTTCAAATTCTCTATAATTTAAGGCTCATCGCGCCCCCTAATCCCCTAAATGGGGCATCCCCGCCCGCAGAAAATTCTAAAAACAAATATTTAAAAAAGCACTTTCCAAGATTTTCTCGAAAAGTGCTTACATCAATATTTTATAAAAGTGCTTAGAGAAATGTCAAAATGAATGTAATTTCTCATGTCTAATTTTAGTATCTGTAGTATTCCGGCTTGTATGGACCTTCTTTCTCTACACCGATATATTTCGCCTGCTCATCAGTCAATTCTTCCAATACAACACCGATTTTAGCTAAATGTAGTCTTGCAACTTCCTCATCCAAATGTTTTGGAAGGGTGTAGACTTCATTTTCGTAGTTATCAGCATTCTGCCAAAGTTCTAATTGTGCTAAAACTTGGTTAGTGAATGAGTTAGACATTACGAATGATGGGTGTCCGGTAGCGCAACCTAAGTTGACCAATCTTCCTTCAGCCAACAAAAGTATGTCTGAACCATCGATAGTATATTTGTCCACTTGCGGCTTAATTTCAACTTTAGAGTGCCCATAATTGGTGTTCAACCAAGCTACGTCAATTTCATTGTCGAAGTGACCGATATTGCACACGATAGCTTTATCTTTCATGTTTTTGAAATGCTCGCCCGTGATAATATTTTTATTTCCTGTCGCAGTAACGATGATATTCGCTTCTGAAACAGCGTCTTTCATTTTCTTCACTTCGAAGCCATCCATAGCGGCCTGTAATGCGCAAATAGGGTCAATTTCAGTTACGATTACTCTCGCTCCCGCTCCTCTCAAAGAAGCAGCTGAACCTTTTCCAACATCACCATAACCTGCTACCACTGCTACTTTCCCCGCCATCATAACGTCTGTCGCTCTTCTTATTGCATCAACTAGAGATTCTTTACATCCGTATTTGTTGTCGAATTTAGATTTAGTCACTGAGTCATTGACATTGATCGCCGGCATCACCAGTGAGCCATTTTTCATTCTTTCATAAAGTCTGAGTACACCTGTTGTGGTTTCTTCAGAAACACCTTTGATGCCTTCTACCAATTCAGGGAAACGATCAAAAACCATATTAGTCAGGTCACCACCATCATCCAAAATCATATTTAATGGTTGGCCATCTTTGAAAGCGTGTAGTGTTTGCTCGATACACCAGTCAAATTCTTCTTCGTTCATACCTTTCCAAGCGAAAACCGGAATACCAGCTTTAGCGATAGCTGCGGCGGCATGGTCTTGTGTTGAGAAAATATTACATGATGACCAGGTAACTTCTGCTCCCAGTTCAAGAAGAGTTTCGATAAGAACTGCTGTCTGGATTGTCATGTGAAGACAACCGGCAATACGAGCGCCTGCGAGAGGCTTAGATTGTCCGTATTTAGTTCTAAGAGACATTAGTCCCGGCATTTCTGCTTCGGCAAGTTCTATTTCTTTTCTCCCGTAATCCGCCAGTGAAATATCTTTCACCTTAAAATTGTTTGTTAATGTTTGTGTTGACATTTTTAAATTTTTCTTTATTACAAGACGCAAAAATACGATTAAAGTTTTATTTAAGTGTCGAATTTTGGTAATAATGTTAAAAATGGGGGTGGAGCCTTCGGCATTCTATAGCTTCGCTGTTTTATCGCTTCGCTGTTCTAGGTTCTGGACTTCGACGTAGCTCAGTCACTATCCCTATCGGCTCGTTGAGCGATTCGGAGAGCGTCGTAGGAATGCCGGTGGCATTTGTTTGGCTCCCGCAGATTTCGCAGATAGGATGCCTTTGGCATTGTTTGATGGCTCACAGATTTCACGGATTACACAGATTTAGCACAGATGTGGTTGAGCTATATCGAGAATAGTTCTGGCATGCGTACGGCATATGATTTTTAGCCACTAATTCACGAATGTTTATGAGAAGGGGGGTATCCCTTCGCAATTTTATCGAATTTGTTTCTAGGTTCTTTCGCTCCAAGCTCCCGCTTGCCTATCGGCTCGTTGAGCGATTAAGAGAGCGATTCAGGATGCCTGTGGCATTTTTTGGCTCCAGCAGATTTCACGGATTAGATACAGATTTTGGAGGTTATTAATATTAGACCTTTTTTGAATGGATTTTGGGATTTCGCAGATGGGACGCTAGCATTGGATGGGTAGCTCGCAAAGCCTCCGAGACGCAAAGGGTGTAGATATTTTAAGAGAGCAAAGTGGCTCGCCGAGGGCTCGAGGAAGCGATGTGGAGAGCGATTCAGGATGCCGGCGGCATTTGTAAGGTGGCTCACAGATTTCACGGATTACACAGATTTAGCACAGATTTGTGTGAGCTATATGGAGAGTAGTTCGGGGAAACCTCTGGCAAATGATTTTTGCCACGAATACACGAATTGCTAAATCTTGGTTACAATTCGAGGACATTCCATGAGGAGTATTTAGTAATGTGTTGGAGAAGTAAATGGAGAAAGTTCTTAATCTTAATTATTTTGTATAAATATAAAATATATTGTAAAAAGTATTGTGATTATTTTGTGTAGAATCTATATTTGTTTATATTAGCGTTAATTAAGAAATATTATTTCTTTCCGTTAATTAATTTATTTTTGAGAATATTCAAGAAATATGACAATAAACATAATAAAGAGGATTTGCAGTAAATATGTGTTGATAAGTGGTATTGTCAAATTTTTATTTCTACTTTTTTTAACTATCAATTATAGTCTTAATGCACAATCAAATTTAGTAAGGAACGGTAGCTTTGACGATATCAATCATTTTTTTGATGGGGCTGATTCTGTATATTCCTATCAAAATTGGGAAATTATTCATTTCTTTAAGAATAGAACTCGGTTAGGTATGCCGGATTATCAAAAGTATTGGACAGACCATAGGGGAGGCATGTCTGAAAAACATGTGAAGATTTGGGATGAATTTTTTAAACCCTACCAAGGGAATGGCACCTATTATACTTTGATTTCTTACTTAAGAAATCTCTATCAAAATTCATTGATAGAACCCATGGAACGTGGTGATCGATATAAAGTGAGCTTAAAATATAGAGTGGGATATGCTCAATATTCAAAATCTGAAACTATTAAGAGAGTGAATAATGCCAAAATAGGCTTAATTTTCACATCCAAAAATATTTACTCAGACAGCTTAATTCGTAGAAATATAAATAATATTCATGCAAATATTAACCCTGATCTGGTTCTAAAGATTGCACCTGAAGCTGATATAGAGATCTGGCAAGATTATTCAGTTATTCTCTCTATGGAGAAAGATGCAAACTTTATTATTCTTGGTAATTTTGATATATTAATTGAATCGGGGGAAGTGCCTCCTTATCTCATCAAAGGGATAAAGGTTTTTATAGACGATTTGGAGATTGTAAAGACCAACTCTTTAGATACATCTTATACGGAAATTATTTCAGTAGATGATTCTGTTGTTTTGAACTATTCACTCCAGGACACAGGTTAATATAGAGATTCTATTTTTGAATTGTTAAACACAAAGGTCTATAAAAGTGGAGATTTAATTGAAGGGGAAACTTTTAAACATTTAGCTGAGGATGCAATTGTTAAAGGCGAATTTAAGGATGCATTTGATAATTACACGCATTATTTTAGAGAATCATCTCCCGATTTTGCCATTTATTCTAACGCCAGAAAAGCAGTCGAACTATCGGGCTTGCCGGATTCAGTTTTAAATGAGATAAAATTGATCTGGAATAATAGCAAGACCAACAGAGATCCAATTTTAGTGAAAAAAGTGGACTCTTTAGGTGTTTTGGATCAGAAAGCACGGGTTGTAATCGACTATCCTCTAAGCATTAAGCAGCAAGATTCACTAAACCAAATTTTCCTCAAAAAGATTTTTGAGAATGATACTCTTTCTTACTCAAAATTGGGTCATAGCACTTTTCAAAGTTTAGTAACAATTTTATTCCATTTATCACGGTATGAAGCCTTTTTAGAGCTAATTCCCTTCCTCAATATTTCATTAGAGAACGGGGGAATAAGTCCCAGATTCTATGCGATGTTGATTGATGAATTTTATAAGATTAACATTTCCAAGAACTGGACAGATAGTTATTATCACACAGATACTTATAGATCTAATGGGGAAGTTTATATCTATAAAGATTATTCGGATGAAGAGCTTAAATTGATTGAAGAAAGACGCGAGGCTATTGGGTTGGAAAATCTAGATCTTCAGCGTCAATTACATATTTATAATATTTGTAATGGGTATTCAGATTTTGAGTTTTACCAATTATTTATAGATCCAACAATGACATCTTTGAAAGCGGATGAGTGGATTAGGTCGTGTAAATGTGAGGTGGAGATACATAAATGTGCGAAGGAGTGATGAATGAATATGGTCGAAAACTAGTTTATACTATTTGACCTATAGATTTTAATATAATTTGATAGTTATTGAATTCTCGAAAGTCGAGAAGCCTCAAATTTTTAATAACGCTGAATGGATAACTCTCGAAAGTCGAGAATTTAGGAAGGTGCTTTGGGAAGCTAAGTGGAATTCTCGAAAGTCGAAAAAATATTATGATCGCTTTTAATTAATACCAAAATTTCTCGTAAGTCAAAATTCTGGTATCTTCTAAACAAATCTAAAAATTCGCGAAAGTCGAGAATCTAAATGTTTTTTGAATGATGGAAAGGAAATTCTCGAAAGTCGAAAACATTGATGTGAGCTATCACGTCTAAATATCAATTCTCTAAAGTCGAAAGTCTAAATGTTTTTTGAATGATGGATCAGAAATTCTCGAAAGTTGAAAACTTTGATATTAGTTTCACGTCTAAATATAAGTTCTCGAAATTCGAGAAGAGCGATCATTTCCATATTACTTTGTGGATTTTTCTCGAAAGTCGAGAAAAAGTTAACCTGATTGTAATTGTTTAGGCTTTTTGAAATTGGGGTTAGTTGGAGTTTAGCTTTTAGAGCAAATTTTAAATTCTCGAAAGTCGAGAATCTAAATGTTTTTTGAATGGTGGAACGGAAATTCTCGAAAGTCGAAAACATTGATATTAGCTTCACGTCTAAATATAAATTCTCGAAAGTCGAAAATTTATAAGATTTTAAATGATGGATCGGAATTTCTCGAAAGTCGAAAAGGATTTAAAAGCCGTTCTTTAATTTAAATTATTCTAGAAAGTCGGAACCCCGCATCAGCGCTACGCAACAGTGGCGAGCGAAGGGAGCCAGCCCGCTAGGGCCGAGCAGACTTGCGAGCTGTGGATTATAGCGACCCCGGCTTTTGGTCAATTTCGCTGTAAGAAATCTCCAAATATTGCATTGCCTGAACCTGAGTTCGATTATAAAATTGCATCCGGTCTGCCAATTTCGATTGGATACAGTGTTTTTAGTATAGCCAATAGTTAGAAAATGGGAATCAAGCCGGGGTGATGCCCTCAACAAAAAAAAGAGGGAATCTCTTTCGAAATTCCCTCAGTAATATTTTGGAAAGTATCAGGATTACTCCTCTTCCGCTTCCGCCTCAGCTTTTTTTGATTTTGCAGATGCAGCTTCGTCAGCCAACTGCTCCTTCAATTCGCCGAATCCGGCCAAATCACCTAAAGTTGACTTCTCTATAGAAGACTTCTGCTTGTCGATTTGCTTGCGCGTTTCTTTCTTCTCTTCTTGCTTCTCCTGATGAACTTGATCGTCAGCTTCTCTCTGGATATCTTCAAGATATCTCAAGTGAGAAACCAATATTCTCTTGTCATCTCTGTTGAATTCCAACACTTTATATGTAAGAACTTCATCCATTTCTGCCATTGTGCCATCTTCCTTCTTGATATGCTTGATAGGTGCGAATGCTTCAAGTCCGTAAGGTAACTGAACTGTTGCACCTCTATCATCTTTTCTCAAAAGTGTAGCTTCGTGGTATGATCCGACTGGGAACACATTCTCGAAAGTATCCCAAGGGTTTTCTTCCAATTGCTTGTGTCCAAGTGAGATTTTTCTTTCGTCCTTATCGATTTCAAGGATAACTACGTCGATATCTTTACTTACAGAAGTGAATTCTGATGGGTGAGAATATCTTTTCGTCCAAGAAAGGTCAGAAATGTGAACCATTCCTCCGATTCCTTCTTCCAATTCAACAAATACACCGTAAGGAGTAAGGTTTTTCACCGTTCCTTTGTGTCTGCTATTGACAGGGAATTTCACTTCGATTTCCTCCCAAGGATCCTTAGAAAGTTGCTTCACAGAAAGTGACATTTTTCTTTCGTCTCTATCCACAGTTACTACTTTCGCTTCGAATTCTTGATTCAAGTTAAAATATTCACGTGCGTTCACCGGTTGGTTGCTCCAGCTTACCTCAGATACGTGAATCAAACCTTCAACACCAGGCGTGATTTCTAGGAATGCTCCATAATCTTCGATATTCACGACCTTACCTTTCACTGTTGATCCTTCCTGAATAGTTTCAGCAAGCACGTCCCAAGGGTGAGGAGTTAATTGTTTCAAACCAAGAGAAATTCTCTTTTTATTCTCATCGAAGTCTAATACTACTACATTGATCTTCTCATTCAATTCAAGTACTTCAGACGGGTGATTGATACGTCCCCACGAAATATCAGTGATATAAAGTAGACCATCTACGCCACCAAGATCCATAAAGGCTCCAAAGTCAGTGATGTTCTTCACGATACCTTCCAATACCTGTCCTTTTTCAAGACCTGAAATGATGAAATCACGCTGTTCTGCCAAGTCGCTTTCGATAAGTGCTTTGTGAGATACAACAGCATTTTTGATCGCTTCATTGATTTTAACAACTTTGAATTCCATTGTTTTACCAACGTATACATCGTAATCAATGATAGGTTTGATATCGATCTGAGATCCCGGAAGGAAAGTTTCCAAACCTGAAGCATCCACGATAAGACCACCTTTCGTCTTGGAAACCACTGTTCCTTTGATGATAGTACCTTCTTCGTAAGATTTAACGATATTTTCCCAAGCGGTAAGCAATTTAGCTTTTCTTCTGGAAAGTACCAATCGGCCTCTATCGTCTTCTCTCTGCTCCACATAAACTGCGATGCTGTCACCTACGGACAAGTCCGGAGTGTCACGGAATTCGCCTAAGCCTACAAGACCGTCAGATTTGTAATTGATATCTAATACTACATCTCCGTTACGGATAGAAGTAACTACACCCGTAAGTACTTCACCTTCAGAAACTTCTCTATAAGAAGAGTCATAGTCGGAAAGGTAGTCATCGAATTCTTTTTTGGTGTATTTTTGACCTTTTCTGTGCGCTGCTGCCCAGTTGTAGTCATCGTGTGCAGTTGCGGTATCCTGCTCACTGTCTTCATCGATAATTTCGACAGGTTCAGCGTCAAAGTCTTCACGCTCTTTCAATCTAGCTTCTAATTCAGCTTGTGTTTCATCGAAATTTTCGATTTTCTTATCTTTACTCATTAAAGATTAAGTTTAAAGGGTTAAAAAATAATTTTAGCGGGGCAAAGGTAAGGATAAATAACTAATTAGCATAGGATTTATTAAATTATTAAGGATGAATAAATTAATTAACCAAATTGTCGATAGGGGGTCAGCTCTAGGAATTATAGAATGAAATAGTTTTTAATTAAAGGTGAGTCTCTGAATTAGGGCGTGCCCTTCACAGACCTGATGCGATTATTACAGAGGAGACAATGGGGGTAGGTCTGTTCAGGTCGCTCCTCTGCGGAGTTCCGTCCCCTACTACGCTGGCGCTGCGTTGGGGACCGAGTCCTTCGAGCAGCTCACGCGGGGTTCTCGACTTTCGAGACGATTTGGGGTGGAGGAGGAGATATTATCGATTTTCGAGAAATTTGCATGGTGGGTAGGAATGAGGGACAACCGATTCTCGACTTTCGAGAAACTTTTTTCATTCTAAATGTATACCACAGTAATTTCTCGACTTTCGAGAATTATTTCTAATTTTTCTTGATCGCTCCCTTCAGCTCCTAATTTTCTAACTAGCATTTTCCTAATTCGACATGTTTTTTAAACATAAATTTGTTAAATCAGCACTTTTTTACAAGTTTTTTAAAAATAGTTGACTTTTTTTTATGGAATTTTCAACTTTTCACGTCTAT
>CALCSX010000352.1 GCA_937894165.1 uncultured Saprospiraceae bacterium
CTTTCGAGAAATTAATTTCATTAGTGTGACGTTTTGATTCTCGACTTTCGAGAAAAGTAAATTCTCAATAAAGCCTATTTATCGACTTTCGAGAATATTGAAAACGACCTTCCAAGTTGTACAACGCTATTTTTCTGAATACATAACCTCTATCTCAACCTATCCATCGATTTTACCAACTTTTCATCCTTCTGAATCAACTTAATGGCAAAAATGATGCACAGACAGGCCAAAACAGGATTTACCCAACCAATGTAAGGCTGCCATACCAGATCGTTGCTGATTTCAACGACAGACAAATAAAATATTACTAAAGAAATAACCAATAAAGCTACATTAAGTAAAAGAGCAAATTGAGAAATTCTAATTTGCAATTTTCGATTTCTGTAAATAAAAATTGCCAAAAATGAAACGATTGCTCCTAATGTAGCCAAAACCGAAAATATTATATGATCATTAATATTATATTTCCCGTCTGCAAATACTGCCGGCACATTTTCCAACTCTTCGTGATTCTCAGTAATCAAAAAATCGAATGGGCTGAACCATAAAAGTGCAGTAAATGCCATCGCTAGGAATAAATATATGCTTTGTCTTCTCTGTATCATTGTATATTATTTTGAAAGTTTCGTTTCGACTAATTATGCCTCAAATTTATAAATACTTTTCAATTTCGATTCCTTAATTTCCATTTAAACATATTATCCGACTTCAAAAGATGACACAATTAAGTATCTAGTCAGAATTTTTGAACTTTGTTTTGAAAAAAATAATTTTAAAAACTACACTTCCGTTCTTTTAAAAAAAATAATTTTGAACCCATTAAGGTATTAAGGGACATTAAGGTATTAAGGGACATTAAGGTTTTCATTAAGAACTTAACTACCTAGAATTGTTCCATAAAACGCACATAAAAAAGTTTTATAGCAGTATTTATTTTATGTAAGTTTTGATGTCAAAATGTTTATCTTTTTAATGGTCTCCAATTTATCTATTAATAAAAGTTTGTCAGGATTACTTGGCTGATTTAAATCTAATTGCTTTGCTAATCCTATTATTTCATCGATTTCTTTTCTATATCTTTCTATTGTTTCAGTTCTAATATGAGATAAATGTCTTTTAGTGAAATCTAAATACGTATTAGGTATATCAGTCTTGGATTCCAATTCATTTATGTCAAGAACCAATGGAATGTGATCACTCTTATTTATCCAACTATCAACATTTTCGAATGATAAATTATAACCATTTTTAACCAAATTATTAGAAGCAAAAATATAATCTATATGATACGGTCTTTCTAAATTACGATATAAATAAAAAGTATATATGCTTTCCTGACCTTGCTCTTCGTTAAGTTGCATATGATAAAGACTATCAATATTCAATTTCGCTAAAAAATCAACTACTTGAGTGTGATTACCATCCCTCACATTTTTGTTCCAAATTTGATTGCTATTAAAGTCTCCAATCAAAATAGAATTGTATTTCAACGTTGCTTGGTAGTAATTTATGGCGAGCCAAATCTGTCCAATGTACCGAGTCAAAGGATTTAATTTGTTATCCATGGCCCAAATTGCAAAAAGCAAAAATGAATTCTTTCCATCTGACACTTCCAGAGGAATGACATATCTAAAGTCGGGATTAAATTCTTTTAATAATTTAAATGTAAATTTAGAGTAGGAAAATATGCCAATTCCTTTTTTTCCGGCATTTCCATACCAAAAAAAGTCGTTAGGTTTTGGAGTCAGTTTGCCAAATTGCAACTTTTCTTCAGACTCACATTCAGGAATAACTAAAATATCAGGTTCTAATTCAAAAATTTCTTGGTTTTTTAATCTAAAAGCTCCTTGACAATTCCATTCAATTATTCTCATTGTGATTTGATGAAATTCATAACTAAACGATTATAACTACATGGATTTGCCATCATTATCCATATACTTCCCCTTCTTACTCCCCTCATAAATCTCATACTTTGCCAGTCGGGACTCCAATGGACCGTTGAAAATCTTGATCTTCCTTGAGGGCTTCAATCCAATATACTTGATAGCTTCCATATTTCCGGCGATAAACCAAGCATCAGTGCCGGGATAATGTCTTTTGAAAGTGTCGCCGATTTCTTTATAAAATGACTGAAGATCTACAGAAAGTCTTTCGTCGTAAGGTGGATTGAAAACCATGTGCAATTTGCCTTCGAAATCTTTTTCGGATGTGAAAAAATCTTGCTTTTTCAATACTATTCGGTTTTGCAAGCCAGCATTTTTGATGTTCACAGCTGCTTTTTCTACCGCAGAAGCCGCTTTATCATACCCTTCTAGCCTGAAATTGAACTGCTTTTGTTGACTCTTGAGCTCTTCCACTATAGAGCGGTACAAAGCTTTATCGTAGTCCGACCAATGCATGAAGGCGTATTCTTTTCTATTGATATTGGCAGGAATATTCATGGCAATCATCGCCGCTTCAACACAGATAGTACCACTGCCACACATCGGATCCAGAAAATGACTCTGCCCCTTCCAGCCCGAAAGCAAGAGCATCCCCGCCGCCAAAACCTCGCTGATAGGAGCTTCATTGGTAACGGTCCTGTAACCTCTGTGATGCAAGGAGGCACCCGAACTGTCGAGAGAAACGCTGCAAGTCGTATCTTGAATGTGTATACTTACAGGAATATTGGGTGTCTTACTGTCAACATTGGGTCTCAGATTCAAACTGTCCCGAAATTGGTCAACAATAGCATCTTTCGCCTTCAAAGAAACGTAATGGGAATGATTGAAATATTTGGAATCTACTCTCGAATCCACTGCAAAAGATTGTTTGACGTCAATTATCTGACTCCAATCCAAATATTGTATGCCTTCATAATAAGATTTCTCGTCTTTCGCTTGAAATTGATGGATGGGCTTAAGGACTTTTAGTGCCACTCTTGAAGCAATATTCACCTTATACATCAAAGCTTTGTCGCCTGTAAATGTGACCATTCTGTTACCCGAGGTAATATCTTCAGCGCCCAGTTCCTTGAGTTCCGCAGCGAGAATTTCTTCAAAGCCGAACATCGTCTTGGCGATCATTTCATAATTGTCGTTCATATCTTTTTTTGCTAAAATTTCATGATGTTAGCCAAAAGTAGCTAAATTTTCAGTAACTACTCAGGTAGATGCTTTCAAAAGATAAAAATGAGATATTTTTCGTCAGACGAGGCTACTTTTATTGTTAATAGCAGCGCTATTGACAGCAAAAGAGACGAAGTATCACGGAAAATAAACATTTTTAGATCGAAATTGATCGTAC
>CALCSX010000353.1 GCA_937894165.1 uncultured Saprospiraceae bacterium
GGAATCTGCGGGAGACTTTTTGAGATGCTAGTTTTTGGTTATTGGGTTCCCTCGGGAGTGAGGTGATACCGAGTTGCAGCCTGGCGGCTTTACTCGGGGTTATTGATATTTAACTCCTACGGAGTAATCCTTTAAACACATCTATCTGCGAAAATCTGCGGAATCTGCGGGAGACTTTTTGAGATGCTAGTTTTTGGTTATTGGGTTCCCTCGGCTGTTAGTGGATACCGCGTGGCAGCCTGACGGTCTTAGGTGGGATTATTGATATTTAATTCCTATGGAGGAATTTCTGAACATAATTAGCCTTGCTAATAACTCATTTTTTTCTAAAATGGATTATAGATTAGAATAAAATTGAATTGAAATTAGAACGAAAATTACCCATTAAAAAGAATTACAGCTGGTGGATGCGACCCACTCCGGGGTCGGAGAAGAAATTTTGATTTTTTCTAACATAGTTTGACCTCAGTCGAGGTCAGACTGGATAATAGAAATGGATAGTGGAACAGGTTATACCAATATATTTATTTATATAATCTGGAAGTAATCAAGTTCCATTTAGCTAGTCTGTGTTGCATAGAGACATTTATGACGCCTAAGCCATATTTTATGCTTCTACTGAGATTGATAGAGGAAGCATCTTCGAAATATTTTGTTGGGCAGGTCACTTCCCCGATGTGGTAGCCTTTATAGATTATCTGTGAAAGCATTTGGTTGTCAAAGATAAAATCATCTGAATTGGAATTATAGTTGATATTCTGTAGGACTTCTCTACTGAAGGCGCGATAGCCGGTGTGGTATTCCGATAGTTTATAATTAACTAATATATTTTGGAATAGCGTCAAGAATCTATTGGAAATGTATTTATAAAGCGGCATTCCACCTTTCAGAGCCCCCTTGCCCAAGATCCGGGAGCCGAGAACCACCGGATATAATTCCTCCCCGATAATATTGGCCATGGTCGGTATAAGTTTTGGGGTGTATTGATAGTCAGGATGAAGCATAATGATGATATCGCCTCCTAATTCAAGAGCTTTATTGTAGAGGGATTTTTGATTACCTCCGTAGCCTTTATTTTGTTCATGAATGATGATATGTCGTATTCCCAATTGTCCTGCAAGATCGGATGTATTGTCCGAGCTGTTGTCATCACAGAGGATAATTTCATCAACGAGATCTACCGGCACTTCATTAAATGTAGCCTGAAGCGTTCTAGCAGCATTGTATGCCGGCATTACGACAATTACTTTTTTATTTTTATACATCCTTGATCTGATAATTAATCTGCTAAGATAAAATTAATGGAAAAGAATACAAAAGATTAGAATTAAATTCAAAATGAAAAAACTATTATCTATATTTTCTCATTAGATTTTAACATTTAAATGAAGATGAATTAACTTTAGCCTAAAGGATTTGAAATATGGAAGAGCACTTTAATTTATTTGAAAGAATAGAAAAGGCAGAAAAATTTATCAGAAGTAAAACTGATTTTCAAGTGCGGTTTGGAATGGTGCTGGGAACGGGTTTAGGTTCCTTGATTGACGATATGGAAATAGAAGCGGAGATAAGCTATTCGGAAATTCCATATTTTCCACAAAGTACTGTCCAAAGTCATGCCGGGAAAATGTTTTTTGGGAGAATAAGTGGAAAAAATGTGGTAGTATTTGCGGGGAGGTGGCATTATTATGAAGGCTATAGCACCAAAGATCTCACTTTTCCAATCAGAGTGATGAAGGCATTAGGAGTTAAGGATATGATATTTACCAATGCCAGTGGCAGTATTAACAGTACAATGAGGGCAGGTGATATAGTTTTTGTTGAGGATCATATCAATTTGATGCCTGAGAATCCTCTGCGAGGTGAGAATGATGAGCGGTTGGGGCCTAGATTTCCCGATATGAAGGGTGCCTACAATGTGGAAGGTAATGCTAGAGCTATGGAAATTGCCAATGAGCTTGGTTACAGAGCACATTCCGGAGTTTATGTGGGGCTTCAGGGACCAAATCTTGAAACACCGGCTGAGTATAGGTTTCTACACCGGATTGGAGGCGATATAGTAGGAATGTCAACGGTACCTGAAGTGTTGGTGGCGGTTCACAGCGGAATAAGACCGATGGTAGCTTCCATAGTTTCTAATTGTTCCTATCCAATATCTGAAATCAAGGAAACCAGTTTAGAGGATGTTATTTCAACGGTAAACCAATCAGCATGGAAGTTGAAAAATGTCTTAGTAAAATATATCGAACAAGCATAAAAAAAGGAGCCGATGGATTAGATCAGCTCCTTACTTAAAAAAATATTAAGCTATAAATCCTATATTCTTTCTATAATCATGGCTGAAGCTCCACCGCCACCGTTACAGATGGCTGCTAGCCCCAATTTGCCTTTTTTCTGTTGAAGCACATTATTCAATGTAACAACTATTCTTGAACCTGATGAGCCTAGTGGGTGGCCGAGCGCTACTGCACCTCCGAATATATTCATTTTCTCTTCAGAAATGTTAAATTCTTTAGCGAAAGCCATGGCGACGACGGCGAATGCCTCATTAACTTCGAAATAATCAATATCGCTAATCTGAAGACCTGCTCTTTCTAGTACTTTTTTGGTTGCTGAAATAGGTGCTGTGGTGAACCATTGTGGCTCATGAG
>CALCSX010000354.1 GCA_937894165.1 uncultured Saprospiraceae bacterium
TACAATTTCATATTGATTTACTTGCTCCATTCTTCGAAACTTTCATCTTCAAAAACATCATCCAGTAAAAGTTGATCGTCACCATTTTCATTCATTTTCTTGAACGCCTTTTCCCAATTTTTTCTTGGTTCAGTTTTTGGTTTTAAAATGATATAGCCTTTCTCAAAAACAAGTTCAATCATGTCAGTAATATTATACTCCTCCAGAATAGTCTTCGAAAGTCTTATACCTTTTGAATTTCCTATATTTATCAATCGTAATTCCATAATTTAAATTTTATATTGTAATTACAAAGTAACTACTTTTTTATGACAAATCCTATTTTGTTAAATTATTTTTTTCATTAAAAATCTGTAATATAAATATTGTCAGATGAGTATAACTTTGTTAGGAACCTCGCCCTTCCTACTTTTTAAAATACTAATCGAAAAAGGTCGGGGAAAAAGAAATATTTTAGGAAGGTGGGTTTCATGTGAATAAAGATAGGTATAAAGTTACTCCAGATAAAATTAAGTATCCTGCTAGGCAATTGCCTATGTTTTGATGAAAATAAGTCTTGAAAACCTTATTAAAAGATTAGATCTCTGGGGCACAAGTTACAAACTTGCGCCAGCATTAGTGTTTGAATGCATGAAAACAAAAAGAGTTATATAGAAGTATTCAATTTTCGAATTTTAACTCCCTCCCCCACACCACCCCCGCGTGAAGGATCGCAGCGGCATCCGTAGTGTAGCGAAGCGGAACGAAGGATACAGCGGAGAGCCTGACCCGCAGGGACACGCCCAACAACAATAAAAAACTTCCCTAAACTAAAAATCCCTTGCAATATGCAAAGGATCTTTTGTGCCCGGGGCGGGACTTGAACCCGCACAATCGCAATGATTACAGGATTTTAAGTCCTGCGTGTCTACCAGTTTCACCACCCGGGCGGGTAGTTTGGTAAAAAAATACCCTCTCGCGAGGGCATTGGAGCGGAAAACGAGACTCGAACTCGCGACCCCGACCTTGGCAAGGTCGTGCTCTACCAACTGAGCTATTTCCGCAGGTTTAATTATTTTTGCTTTTCTTCTAAAGCGATGCAAATATAACAAGCTTATCAAGAAAATAACAAATTTTTAAAGAGATTTTTTACTTATTTTTTGTTTATTTTTACAAACCATAGGGAATGAATCACTTGGAGAATCTTATTCCCCTTTATTTCAGACCTTATTACTAAATCGAAATTATGGAAAAATTACAGATAACCTATTGCATCACCATAAAAGGCAAAGTCCAAGGCGTATTCTTCAGAGCTTCTACCAAAAAAGAAGCTGACAAGCTTCAGCTCAAAGGCATGGTCAAAAATATGCCCAACGGTGACGTCTATGCAGAGTTGCAAGGGGAAGTAGACGCTATTGAAGCTATGAAAAAATGGATGCAAGTAGGTCCGGAAATGGCAAGAGTAGATAAGATCGATGTCAAAATAGAGAAAAAAGAAGCTTTTACCTCCTTCGAAATCATAAGATAGTGAACGATTTTTTTTAAGGATTCCGAAAATAGATATACATTGCATGGTATTTTTAAGTTTGCATCTTAAATTTATTGAACAGCTATCCGAGGAAATAATTCTTTGGATAAAATTTGAAATAAAATGAAAATTGTCATTGCCGGAGCAGGCGACATCGGTTCACATCTCGCGCAATTGCTTGTCTACGAAGATAAAGACATTGTGCTTATCGATACTAACTCTGATGTGCTGGAGCTGGCTGCAAGTAAATTGGATATACTGACGTTGGAAGGTGATGCCACTTCATTGGAATTGCTCAAGCAAGCCGAAACTTGGAAAGCCCGACTTTTTCTCGCTGTTACCACCTCTGAACAGACCAATCTAATCTCAGCCATCCTCGCCAAAAAACTTGGCGCAAAGCAATGTGTGGCGCGGGTAGCCAATGAGGAATTCTTGTTTCCTGAGAATATTGAAATGTTCAGACAGTTGGGCATTGACAATCTCATCTCCCCGAACAAATTAGCGGCAGATGAGATCAATAGATTGGTTCACAACTTTCAATTTTCTGACGTTTCTACCTTTGAAGAGGGCAAAATATCGATGATCGGCTTGACTATTGGGCCTGACTCAAAGCTATGCAACCTTCAATTGAAGAATATGATAGAATATCCTGAACTTCATATGGTTAGAGTGGTGGCGGTGATTCGGGATCATATCACTATTATTCCGAATGGTTCGACTATTTTGAGAAATAACGATCATATTTACCTGATCACGGACAAAGAACATAGTGCAGCTCTGGACAATTTATCCGGAAATATTTCCAGAAATGTGAAAAACATCATGATTCTTGGGGACACACCCCTCGCCTATCTCACTGCCAGGGTCCTGGAAAAAGAATACAATGTTACCCTAATCGGTTCTGATCATCAGATTTGTGTGAAGATGGCTGACTCCCTGACCAATGCCCTTGTGATACGGGGAAATCATAGAAATCTAGATTTTCTCGAAAGTGAAGGACTTCTGCAAATGGATATGCTTATTTCCCTAACAGGAAATTCTGAAACAAACATAATCTCTTGTCTATCAGCTAAAAACAGAGGTGTATTTAAGACATTAGCTCAAGTGGAAAATAAGGAATATACGTTTATTTCTCAGGATATCGGTGTAGACACTTTAATAAATACTAAACTAATCGCAGCCAGCGAGATATTCCGTTATGTGCGTAAAGGCCAGGTGGAGGCAATTAAATCCTTACATGGAACAGACGCAGAATTGATGCAATATGTCGTAAAAAAGGAGAATCAGATGGTGAAGAAGCCAATTAAGGACATCAAATTTCCGGACACTGCGATTATCGGTATTGTTATAAGAGATGAGGAGGCAATCCTCCCGAATGGCGACTTTATATTGCAAATTAACGACAAAGTTCTGTTGTTTGCATTGCCCGAAGCTATCCCGAAAATCGAAAAATTATTTACCTAAATGGTCAATTTCAAGGAAGTTTGGCGAGTTATAGGCTATTTGATCATGTTAGTAGGTCTATTGCAAATCCCATCGGCTGTGCTGAGTTATTTTCAAGAAACGGAGGATTTGAATGGATTTTTGCTTTCTATTGCTCTGGCGATGGGGATCGGGTTCAGCATGTCAAGGTTCAAAGATATTCTGAATAGAGGGGTTCGAAAGCGGGAAGGCTATTTAATTGTAGCTTTTGGCTGGATCAGCATGTGTATTTTTTCAATGCTTCCCTACCTTCTCAGCGGATATATTCCTGAAATCCACAATGCTTTTTTCGAGGCCGTATCCGGGCTGACTACCACGGGAGCAACAATACTTCCCGATATAGAAATTATGCCGGATGCTATACTTATGTGGCGAAGTACTACTCAATGGATAGGTGGGATGGGAATAATCGTATTGACGGTGGCACTTTTTCCGCTTTTGGGGATTGGGGGAGTGGAGCTTTTCGTGGCTGAAGCTCCGGGGCCTACTTCGGACAAGCTACATCCAAGGATTAAGGAAACTGCGCGCAGACTGTGGTTGGTGTATTTAGGGGTTTCGGCAGCTTTGGTACTGATTTATTGGGCGGAAGGCATGACACTTTTTGATGCTTACAATCATGCCTTGACGACGATATCCAGTGGAGGTTTTTCGACTAAAAATGCAAGTTCTGGCTACTTTTCCAGTCCATTGATACAATATACCTGTGTATTTTTCATGTTTTTGGCAGGAGTCAACTTTTCACTGATTTATTATAGTTTGAAGGGGAATTTCAAGAAAATGATATGGAATGAAGAGTTCAGAGCATATTTCATATTTATCTTTATAGCTACTTTTTTTGTGGCTATTGGAATATTTCTTCAAGGTAATTATGCGATAGAAGAGTCGTTTAGGATATCATTATTCAATGTAGTTTCATTAATAACCACTACCGGATTCGGAACAGTTGATTATACTATATGGACACACGGATTAACATTGATATTTTTTATACTTCTTTTTGCCGGCGGTTGTGCGGGATCGACGGCAGGGGGGATAAAATTTGTTAGGCACGCCGTATTTTTCAAGCATACTGTAATGGAATTCAAACGAATATTGCATCCACAGGCAATTATTCCTTTAAAGTTGGATAAAAAATCTGTACCCACGAAAATAGTCAACCGAATCATGACATTTCTACTTACCTATTTGTTAATAATATTTGTGGGGATGTTTGTCCTCTCGATCGCAGGTCATGATTTGGAAACGGCGGTAAGTGCAGTAGCGACTTCCTTAGGTAATGTCGGTCCCGGTATAGGGGATGTAAGTCCGGCAAATAATTTTGCATTTTTTGGACCCGGGATCAAAGTTTTTTTGGCGATATTGATGTTGATAGGCAGGTTGGAGTTGTTTACTATTTTGGTGATATTTACGCCTTATTTTTGGAGGGTGAATTGAATTTACATAGCATCTGCCACCTCCATCCCTTCTTACCTAACCCGCAGTGGCACCGGGCTTTGCATGACTCCACTTCGTTGCGGTGCTAGTGTCGAGCTCATCTTTGCTAGAAGATATCACTACACCAAAAATCTAATCTTACCACCAAGATATCATTTAAGCTCGATACTTCGCACTGCCTCCTTCGTCAGCATCATTACTATCCCTGATGCGGGGGGAAGATTTAGGAGGGAATTTTAGGATGATGAATAGTTTAAAAATATAGAAGGGGGAGATTGAGA
>CALCSX010000355.1 GCA_937894165.1 uncultured Saprospiraceae bacterium
TTTTATGGTCTTCCCCGGGTCGCAGTCTTTCGGGGTTCCGTGCTGCGCTATCGCTGCGCACCCGTCCCTTTCGATCCGGCCCTTCAGGTTGCTCACGCGAGTTTACGTATAAAATAAAATAAATAAAGCTATTTTATTACTATCTTGATCAGTACAACATTTAATAATAAAATAATAAGAAAATAAGATTAAAATGTTGTAAAGTGAAAAAAATTATATAGCTTTATAATGATAATAATTTATATAATTTAAATAATTGAAAGATGAAAAAAATTACATTATTATTTTCAAAAAGTATTTTTCTAATGGTTATGCTCACATTGTTTAATTCGTGCGAGAAAAGTAACAATTATGATGCTTCTAATTCTAATTTCGAAGAATCGAAAATATTGTTTTCAGTAGTTCAGAATAGTATTATAGGTTACATTGACGATAATAGTCATTTTGTAGCTATTACTTCATCCCAACTAGAAAGTTTTTTCCAACAAATTGAAGCATTTAGTAATGACGGAGAATTGAACAGTTTCAATGTTGTTCAAGATACTGTATCCACTTCCAGCTACAGTCTAATAGCAAAAGCAACAGATGGAGATGAATTTGTTTCCTTACGTATTGGGGTAGATAATGTAGGAACGAACCAATTTGCACTTTCCACAGATAGTGTTTGTACTTGTACTTCAAAAGGCTGTGATTCTTGGGGTTGTAATGTATCTAACTCCGGTCCTTGTTCATGTTCTTCTTGTGGCTCTCCTGAAGGTGAATGTACAAAGACTAATTCAAGAATTGTTTCAATGATAAGTAGTTATTTTAATTAATTTTTATATATCATCATAAGGTGTTAACTGTTTAAAATTTCATACCTTATGATTTAATTTTTTTGTATTAACTGTAAGGTTTCTAAATCAAAGGATAATCGTGTTTTTTCTTTATAACTAATTATAGATAATATTAGTTAGATAATTTTTGAATTTTGTATTAGTATCTTTTATCTTTTAATAGTATACACATTCCTTTTCTATAGTAATGACTAATTGCACATTTTTTGGATGTCTCCTCATCGAGATTTTTTATTTTGGAAAAAAGCTTTTTATCAAATATCTTATTTGTACGCTATTTACCCATTCATTTTATTTTATTATCAGATAATTTTCAATTAGTCTTTTAACTTTGAGTCCTAAGTCTTAGACCAAAATTCAATTGATGAGTTACAGTGTCAGGGAGGAGTATTACAATACATTCACTCATTTTATCGGGATACTTGTAGGGATAATTCTGCTGCCGGTTTTGATACTGCATGCTTATACGAAGGGGGATGCTGAAACAGTCATGGGTATGGTCTTATTCTCATTGGGATGGATGATGGTTTATATTACTTCTACGCTTTATCATTACCACCATGCCGGTTCGAAGCGATGGCTCTTGAAGAAGGCGGATCATATCTCCATTTATTTCTTGATTGCAGGAAGCCACGCTGCTTT
This sequence comes from uncultured Saprospiraceae bacterium, assembly GCA_937894165.1. Taxonomy (GTDB): domain Bacteria; phylum Bacteroidota; class Bacteroidia; order Chitinophagales; family Saprospiraceae; genus CALCSX01. Next base: position 1,479 of record CALCSX010000355.1, read on the forward strand.
TTTGTTTCCTGTTATTGATACGTTTCACAGTCAGATGATGATGGGGATCTTATGGGCATTGGTATTGGCGGGAACGCTGTACAAGATATTCGCAAGTGATAAATTCCCGCTTTTATCATTACTACTTTACATGGCGATGGGTTGGCTGGGCGTGGTGACGATCTGGCCCATGTTGTCCGTCTTTCATATTTCTATTGTCGTGTGGATAGCTGTGGGTGGGGTCTTTTACACTTTAGGCGCTTATTTTTACAACCAAAAATCAAAGGATTTCAGCCACGCTATTTGGCATGTTTTTGTTTTATTGGGCAGTATTTCACATTATATCGCCGCTTTTCTGAGTGTTTAGGTTGATTTCTAACAGCTCGAAGCTCTTAGCTCAATCACCACATTGATAATTCTAATTTTTTCCTAGAAGTTAAAACAGCTCGCAGCTCATAGATCAATGCTCCCAACTAAAATTACCTTCCATGAATAAATTTTACTTCCTTTGAAAACCAGCTCAAGGCTCGCAGCTCAAAGCTCAAGGCTCCCAATTAAAATCCCGCATCAGGGGTAGGAGCGAGCACGAGTGAGGAACGAACGAGTAAAGCGGATGACCCGACCTGACCGGCGATAAAATATTTTTATTTGTTAGATAGATTTTAGCCGGGCAGGTGATGCCCAAAACTTTATTCAGATTTTTGAAAGTTGATTCCAAAGCTCGCAGCTAAAGGCTCACAGCTCGCAGCTCACACCACACAGCTCTTATTTAAAGTTTATCGCTGTGCTGTTTACCACTGCATTGTTTATCGCTACGCTGTTTATAAGAACAAGAATGGAAATCTTCTTATTCAAAATCCATTCGCAGCTCACAGCTCAAGGCTCGCAGCTCATAGCACATATCTTACATTGGTAAATTCTAATTCTTTCTTAAAAGTTAAATCAGCTCAAAGCTCGAGGCTAGAAGCTCACAGCTCTCAGCTCCCCTTACGGCTTAATCAAAATAAACCTCTTCGACATCAGATTCTGACCTCGTGAATTCTTAATAGAATATAGATAAGTTCCTTTCGGCTGATCGTAGAGACTCAATTCAATGATTTTCGAACCGCTGGCCCTGATATTATTCTTTTTATATATCTCTTTACCGAGAATATTGTAAACATTGATTGAGTAGGTGTCTTCCGGCATATTGACCATTTGTATCCTCAAGTAGCCCATTGAAGGGTTGGGATAGGCATAAGCATCCGCGCGACCATTATCTCTATAGCGCACTGAGGTCGTCATGTTTCCCAAGAAATTTACATTGTCAATCTCGTTGGAGTTCTCAGTATCCATACTTACCACAGCGACCGGACCCACAATATTATTACTGTAAAATTCATAAGAAATATTCTCTTGATCCTCAAGTAACTCCCCTGCTATTCCTTCAGCAGCCTGAGTAATATCAAACCATCCCACTAAAGGCAAAAGCGCCTCAATTCTGGTAGTAATATTCACTTGTCTTCTCACTCTCAGAACCTGGTATTCACCTAATGGTAAACGTAAAGTCCCCCAAGCATCTGCATTCGTTGTGACAGTATTGGTCTGATTGAGTCTGAGTGAATCCGGTTGAAGTGGAAGTTGCTCCAAAATAGCATCCGGCAATTCCATTGATGAAAAAGTAACTCTGAAATTTGATGTTTGAGAACTTGTCCCTTGATAAGAAATGGGTGTGCTTATAGTCGTCAATGGTGGAGAATACTTTCCAACCACATTATCGATTTGTAATTCCGGAAAGGGCGCGGATACTCCCGCTAAGGAATAATCAGTCTGATTAGCTATAAAATAGGATTCTATATTGCCTTCACTGACAAGGATATTTGCTTGTGGAAATTCGCCTGACTTGCTGCCCTCATCGGCATCACGAATTACAGTGGTAATAATGAAGGGCCCCTGAACACCGGAAAAATCCCAGTATTGGTTGGCGCCTGAAATCCCTATGCTGATTCCTGTAGGTTGATTGTCTTGCATTCTTTGCAAAGAATCTCCGACACTCGGAATGACAGAATTATTGATAGTCACCTGAGCCGAGCTCAAAAGTGTTATGCTACAAAAGATCGAAATTAAAAGTAATAATCTCTTCATAGAAATATATTTACTGTAAATATACCAAATAAAAATAATTGGAAAGCTGAAAAAATTCCACCTTATCGACTTTTTCGATTTTAACAAGAGGAAATTATACTAATAGAACGAAAAAACGGATAAAAAGATTAAACGAGAGGGAAGGGACGGTGAGATTATTTTTTTCATTGGATCTATGGTCATCGTATTCGATAACTACGGCATCGTTAAGACTGAGAGCTGTTAATTACCGTTTTGTTATTCTAGAGCCGGCACTTCGACTGCGCTCAGTGACCTCGTTTCGACTCCGCTCAACGACCTCATTAACTATCAAAGTAATAAAAATCAAGTTAATCAAAAAATTAAGTGAATCATGGTTCAGACAACATAAACCTACATCGTCTGGCTGTTCACAAACTTAAAATAAGCATTCCCCTGCTCAAGAAGTTCTTGATGCGTTCCCGCCTCGATAATTTGTCCTTTCTCGATGACGTAAATGAGATCGGCATCTTGGATTGTAGAAAGTCTGTGTGCTATGACGATTGAAGTTCTGTTTTTCATGATTTCCATCAAAGCCTTCTGAACCCACTTTTCACTTTCGGTATCTAAAGCCGAGGTGGCTTCATCGAGAATAAGTATCTCAGGATCTTTCAGCACTGCTCTTGCAATGGTGATCCGCTGTCGTTGCCCCCCGCTAAGCTTTACTCCCCGATCTCCTATGACGGTTTCATAGCCGTCCGGAAGTGTCGAAATAAAATCGTGTGCGAAGGCAATTTTAGCTGCGTGCACCACATCTTCTATGGTCTTGCCCTCCGCGCCGAAAATAATATTTTTTGCTATGGTGTCATTAAAGAGTGTAGGGTCTTGGGTTACCAATCCTATGGAACCTCTTAAAGTTCGAGTTTTGAATTTTCTAATATCATTCCCGTCAACTTCAATGGAACCTTCAGTCACATCATAAAATCGTGGAATCAAGTCGGCAATCGTAGATTTTCCTGCGCCCGATGAGCCCACCAATGCGACTGTTTTGCCTTTTGGGACACTAAAACTCACATTCTTCAATATCCATTCATCGCTGCCGGGATATTTGAAGGATACATTTTCAAATGAAATCTGCTTGTCTAGGGTAAATTGCTCTAAAGCTACCTCGGGCTCCCGAATCAAATTGGGAAGATTTAGAAAATCCGTCACCCTCTCCGATGCCGCCATGCCTTTCTGAAGGTTGTAATAGGCTGAAGAAAGTGATTTTGCCGGCTCCAAAATGTAAAAGAATGCCAATAAAAAGGAGAAAAACTCTGCCGGTCCCAGCGTTTCTTGCAGCACCAGTGTCGAACCGTACCACATAATCATAGCTATCACACCCACGGACAGGACCTCCGACAAAGGACTCGATAAATCCCGCCTTTTGCCCACCTTATCAGCCAAATTCTTGAAGGTTACATTCTCTTTCTCGAAGTGTTCGCCCAAGTACTTCTCTGCATGAAAGCCCTTCACAATTTTCATGCCGCCCAAAGTCTCCTCCAAAAGTGACAAAAGCGTTCCCATCTGCCCTTGAAGTCTGTGAGAATTCTTTTTCAATGTCCTGGAAATGCTTCCAATGATAAAAACAGTAAAAAGTAACATTACAAACACAAATCCCGTCAATTTCGGACTGAGATATAACATATAGGCGATGCTTCCAATCAAAATCAGAGGCGATTTGACAAAATTTTCGAGCACACTAAGTATGGAGGTATCAACTTCCTGAACATCTGAAGAGAAACGAGACATAATATTTCCTTTCTTCTCTTCTGAATAGTAAGAAAGCGGCAGATCCAGAATTTTGAGATAGATCATGCCACGCATATCCCTGACGATGGAGTTTTTCAGGGTCGTTAATTGTATCATTGAAATGT
>CALCSX010000356.1 GCA_937894165.1 uncultured Saprospiraceae bacterium
AACGAGCGATATTCCGGTGGCTGAGCGGAGTCGAAGCCAAGGAATAGAGTGGGTTGATTAAAGATGGAATCCTAATTATTAAGTCGGCGTTTCGACTCAGTAACCTTAATTTTTATTTATTGATTTTAGAACCATCAATTGCAAACCGAAATGGTTGATTTTATGGCGATAATTTTCTGTCGCAAAAGTATTTGTTAGTGCAAAACCATAATTGGCGGACAAAGACACTGAGATGTCCTGAAAAAAGGTCTTTTCGTAGCCAATTCCCAGGATAGAACTAACATTAAACCGATTAATTTGTGAGGTTTGGTAATCTACCTCTATCGATTTGTCTTTTACGTAGGTATGGTGACTTTGAGTGTAAATTTTCTCTATGCTGTTTTCAATGATGAATTCATTCATGATTCCGGCATGTACAAAGAGACCATTGCCCGCTCGGTTGATGAAATAAGATAAAGTTAGGGGTAAACTCAGAGCTTTGGTATGATTCTGTAATGAAAAATCAAGATAAACATTTTCATTATTGCTCACCGGACTATCCACGATTCTGGCAAGAACAAGACGTGTATCTATGCTACCCAAGCTAGTGGGAAGGCTGTGTTCGAATCTGTTTTCGAGGTTCGAACCTACAGAAATTTCATCTATGGTAGAATAAGATAAATTAATAGCGTACTGAGAACTTTGATTACGTTGATAGTAAAGCAAGCCGGTATTTAGGACCAATTTTTGGCCAATTTTTTTATTAAGTCCAATTCCTATTGCGATTGAAGGACTCGTCTTTTCATTGACCAATAATTCAGATAATGGATTGTCAAAACTACCCTGCGTTTTACTTTGCCATTGGATATATTGCGCAGCAGGACCAATCTTTAAACTGTTTGAAGGAAGCTTAAAAGGATCAATTATTTTAGTTTTTAAAGACAGATTTATTTCAGGAGAGAGGCTTTCTGATTTTAGTACATTAAATGATAAACTTGGTAGGTTTGATATTGAAATAAACTCCCTATTTTCGATGCTTTGCCCCCGCTCAGGTTGATCTGTTTTTACCAAATTATCTAGACCTTCATAATTTATATTTTCTGAAGAATTATTTGAGATTTTAGAATTTAAATCCTTACTAATTATAGAATTCGAAGTAGAATTTGATTGATTTTGCTCCTCTCCGGCACCTTTTTGGGAATTTTTTGCTACATTTTCCTCAGAATTTGTCTGATTTTGTGTGGAAATGTCGGATTTGGTTGATTTTTTCTCAAAAGACTTATTTGAAGTAGACTCTTTAATTATTTCTGATAAATTTTGGTCTGAATTGGCCTTTTTTTCAGAAGTAATAGGTGTTTTTGGGTCATTTCTATTAACAGAAATATCTCCGATCTCTAAATTTGATTTTTCTGATGATTTTTGCTCATCAATGACCGAATTTTTGGTCAAATTATCTGATTCTAAATCTATAGTTCCGGAGGCCTTCAATTCATTTTCAATATTACCTATATTGTCTCCACAATTTTTTAATTCCTGTTCAAGGTCAACGATATTTTCACCCTTTTTATAATTGTCATATGCCAGGAAGAAGGATAAAAGAAGTAGCGCTCCTGCCAGAATGAAAGGCAATATACCGAACCTTCGTTTTTTTCCTTTTGGAGGAATATTACTCTCGATATTTTCCCACACATCGTTATCCGGAATATTCCAATCCTGCGGTTCAATCTTCTGATTGAATTTATCCCGGAAAAATTTTTCTAAATTATTATTGTCTTCCATTTTCATTATTTAAAAACATCTTCTAGCTTCATTCGCAACATGTTTTTCGCTTTCATAAGTTGTGTTTACGATGTGCTTTCGCTAATGCCGAGCTGATCTGCTATTTCCTGATGATTATACCCTTCGATCACATATAAGTTGAATACTGTTCTATAGCCTGGGGGCAAGTTTTGTATCATTTTTATCAAATCCAGTAGATTCAAATCTTCGATTATTCCGGGATCATGTTTTAGCGCATAGCTGTGATCATCGAGTATTTGAAAATCTATTTTCTTCTTTCTCAATTTTTCCAAGCAAGTATTAATAAATACTTTTTTGATCCAACTCGAAACATGGCCTTTAGAGGAATCGTATTGATGCAAATCCCTGAAAACCTTCACAAATCCTTCCTGCAAAGCATCTTTCGCATCTTCAATATCTGTAAAATACCTTTGACAAAGGACATACAGATTCACTTTGTACGCTTCATACAATTCCTTCTGGGCAATCCTATTGCCCTCGATACAAAGTTTAATTTTTTGCTCGTGCATCATCCTTCCAATAAAAGTGAAGGATTTTAAGAAAAGGTTGCTTGTGGTCCAAAAAAATCTTTATGAGTTGATTTTCGAAAATTGAAAATAAAAAAAATTCCAAGCAACCCTTTTTTAAAAATGCTGCACTTCTATAAATGTAATTGAATTTATTTAATCTAAAAACTATAATATGAAATCGAAATTTTTACTTCTCATTCTCATGCTAGGAATTATGAGAATGGTACAAGCGCAGACGGTCGTTGACATTATTGTCAATTCACCTGACCATAATACTTTGGAGGCTGCTGTTTTGGCGGCAGGTTTGGAAGGCACATTATCGGGTGATGGGCCTTTCACAGTTTTTGCTCCCACGGATGCGGCATTTGATGCACTTCCGGATGGTGTTTTGGATGCATTATTAGAGGATATTCCGGCTTTGACGGATATATTGACTTATCACGTGGTGGAGGGTACCGCACTTTCCAGTGATTTATCAGATGGGCAAGTCATTATGACATTAAATGGAGCGGATGTTACTGTTACGATTAATTCAGATGGTGTTTTTATTAATGATGCACAAGTGACTGTTGCGGATGTTATTGCCGATAATGGTGTGGTACATGTGATAGATGCGGTTTTGTTACCACCATCGAATACTGTTCTGGATGTTATAGTGAATTCACCTGATCACAATACCTTAGAAGCGGCTGTAATAGCTGCCGGATTGGATGGGACATTATCAGGTGATGGGTCATTTACTGTTTTTGCTCCTACGGATGCAGCATTTGATGCATTACCTGATGGTACTTTGGAGGCATTATTAGAGGATCCCCAAGGATTGTTGACGCAAATATTACTTTATCACGTTGCAGCTGATGAGTTGTTATCATCAGATTTGGGTTCAGGGTTTGAAATATTTACGCTTTTGCAATTTCAAGAATTCTTATCGGTAACGGTTAATAGTGATGGCATTTTTATCAATGATGCACAAGTTACAGTTGCTGATATACAGACTGATAATGGAATTGTCCATGTGATTGATGCAGTTTTGTTACCATCCGCTCCAAGTGTTATGGATATAATAGCAAATAGTGCTGATCATAGTTTACTAACCGCGGCAATTAATGTAGCTGGTTTAGGTAGTACATTAGATAATGAAGGGCCGTTCACTGTATTTGCGCCTACAGATGCAGCGTTTGAGGCCTTGCCGGATGGTGTTTTGGATGCTTTATTAGAGGATATTCCGTCTTTGACGGATATATTGACTTATCATGTGGTAGAGGGTACTGCGCTTTCCAGTGATTTATCCGATCAGCAAGAAATTATCACTTTGAACGGAGAGACTGTAACTGTTACCATCAATTCAGAAGGTGTATTTATAAATGATGCGCAGGTGACTGTTGCGGATATTATAGCGGATAATGGGGTAGTGCATGTGATAGATGCGGTTTTGTTGCCTCCACCTAATTCGACAAGAGAGATAGACAATCGACTTGAATTGACTTTGATACCGAATCCGGTTATAGATATGTTGAGAATAGAGATAAGCAATTCAGAATCCTTTGCAGATAACATAGAAATAGTTGACTTACAGGGGAAATCATTTATAAATAAAGTTAATTTTTCATTACAAGACCCAATTGACGTCAGCCAATTTCCAAGTGGTATTTACCTTCTTAAGGTCGGAAATCAAAAGGGAGTTTCCGTTAGAAAATTCGTCAAGCAGTAGAATTTAAGTAAATTCAATTGGGATGCCATGCTCCGTCTTCGGACGGGGTGTGGCTTTTTTTTGTGGGGGGTGGTGGATGGTTTCACTTATAAATCCTCAATTCAAATTCATCCCATTAATAAATGTCTCAACAAAGTCCATTATCCTTTTCAAAATCCTATCTCCTAATGGTTTCCGTTGCAATAAACTTGGCATATCTCCCTCTATAAGTTCTAAAACTTCGTCTCGAAGTGGCTCTCTTTCAGCAAAAAGATAATCTTCAATAAGTTTTTCCGTTCGTTCTGCAGACAGATGTTCTTCTTGGATGATTTTAGAAAATTCCTTTTGTTGTTCATCATTCCAAAATGATTCGAAGGCGGGAGTGATATCTTCCGGGTCTTCAATTACAGGTAGATTTTCCAAAATAAATTTCTCAATTAACTCTCGCTTACTTCTTAAGGTCACTTCAGTGTTAAGTAAGTTGAAAATTTCCCTTTCTTCGTTGGAAGTGTCCTTCTTAGATTGAGCTTTCAGTTTTATTAGTAGCTGTATGATGTAGGAAACATTAATTTCATCGCGGTGTATGAGTTCTAATTCAAAGTCAACATCTTCCAGAATAGATACTTTTTCTTTTTGATTATTTCCGACCACCTTATCCCACAGATCCAGATATTTACTTTTGTAATCTTCAAATAGCTGTTCACTCATCTCAAAATCTTCCCAATTAAAGTCCGAAAATGAGGCAAGAATATTTTTAATCCGCATCAAATCGCGAAAAGCTTTTACAAAACTAAGCTCATCATCCTCAGATTCTAAATCATTGACAGAATCTACGGATGGGGTTATTGCTAATAAAGCTGCAAAAGCTTCATCAAACTTTTCAACATAATCTTCATAAGGTTTCATAATAATTACCTCAATCGCCTCTTTATTGCTGAACAAGGTAATGGCTTGATCTGTCCTATTTTTCAGATTCCGGAAAACTACTATATTCCCTTGAGATTTTGATTCATTTAGAATTCTATTGGTTCTACTGTAAGCTTGTATTAAACCATGATATTTCAAGTTTTTGTCAACAAATAAAGTATTCACCTTTTTAGCATCAAATCCTGTCAGAAACATATTAACAACTAGTAAAATATCAATGCGATTATTTAAATTTTCCGGCTGACGTTCACGGTCTTTTAATTTTTTAGAAATATCATTATAATAGTTGTAAAAATCCTCACTTGATTTCGTAGAATACTTAGTTTCATAAAGCTGATTATAATCTTCTATATATTCATCAAGTTTTTCTCGCGTGTGAGCCTGTAAGCCATATAATGCTCTTGGTTCTTCAACGACAGAAACTTCTTCAGGAATAAATCCATTAGCATCTGCATCTGCTTCATTGGGTGCATAACTAAATATGGTTGCGATGTTTAGATTATGTTCACCGGCGAGTTTTTTCCGTTTAAAAATATCATAATACTTGACTAAGGATTTTACACTATCCACGCAAAACATCGCAGAAAAATTCTTACTCTGAGTTTTTCGATCATGATTGGCAATAATATAATCTGCAATTTTTTCCAATCTCCTTTCGTCCTCCATCAACTCTTGTGTATCGATGTCTTCTACTTCTATATCAATAACAGTAGTCGTATCCTTCTGCTTATATCTTCCAACATACTCAACGGAAAACTTTAAAACATTCTCATCTTTTATCGCATCAGTTATAACGTATTTATGTAAGCAATCTTCAAACAAATCCTTGGTAGTTCGTTTTCCTAACTCATTTTTATTGGCATTATCGGCAAAAATAGGTGTCCCGGTAAATCCAAACATCTGAGCATTGTTAAAATACTCCTTGATACGGCTATGTGTCTCCCCAAATTGACTTCGGTGGCACTCATCAAATATAAAAATCATTTTTTTGTCCTTCAGATCAGCCATTTTTTTCTCATACTTCATTTTACTTATGGCAGTATTGAGTTTTTGGATGGTTGTTACAATGAGTTTGGTATTTTTAGCTTCTCCTTTTTTGTCCTTATAAGTTCCGATGAATTGTTTTACCAAATTGGCAGTATTGTCTGTTCCATCAATGCAGCCATCACTAAAGCTGTTAAATTCTTTAGTAGTTTGGTAATCCAAATCCTTTCTATCCACAACAAAAACAACCTTATAAATTTCCGGCAAATTCATCAGAATTTGACTGGCTTTAAAGCTAGTCAATGTCTTTCCTGACCCGGTTGTGTGCCAAATATATCCGTTTTTGACACTATTCTTCACTCGCTCAATCAGCGCTTCAACAGCGTAGAATTGATAAGGTCGCAAAACCATCGGAATTTTATAAGCTTCATTCAACACTATATACTTGCATATCATTTTACTGACATGGCATGGTTCTAGAAATGCATCAGTAAAACCATTGAGAATATTGGTTAATCTTTTATTCTCTACGTCCGTCCAATAGAAGGTTTGTTTGAAGCTTTGGTTTCGATTGTTCGCATAATACTTTGTATTGACTCCATTGCTGATTACGAAAATCTGTACATATTGATATAAGGCAGAGTTGGAGCTAAATGAATGTCTATGATACCGATTGACTTGATTAAATGCTTCTTTTAATTCAAGTCCTCTACGCTTCAATTCTATCTGTACCAATGGCAATCCATTTATCAACAAAGTGACATCATAGCGATTCTTATATTTGCCTTCTTGATTTACTTGACTGGTTACTTGATATTGATTTTGACACCAGTGTTCAATATTCAAAAATTCAAAATATAGATTATCACCATTGTCCCGAATGATATGCTGTTTACCTCGAAGAGTTTTCGACTTCTCAAATACAGAACCTTTCCGTAGCAGATTTAATACTTTTTCGAATTCTGTCTCAGAAAAGTAAATATTATTATGTTTTTCCAATTGCGATTTCAAATTGGAAAGTAGAGCTTGTTCATCTGAAATTTTAATGAACTTGTATCCCAATTTTTGCAACTGGTCTACTAATTTTTCTTCTAATATTTGTTCGGATTGCTTTGACATATTAATTCCATAATGGTTCTGTAGTCCAATCAGGTTTCATCCCCAATGCATTTGGATCAACCGATGGATACTTTAATAATAGTTCTTGTAGTTTTGTCGAAAACGAATTTTCAGGGGCAATAATGTTGACTAAATACCTCATTATACAGAGATGAATATAAAGTCGGGAAGTGTCTTTTGGCACATCTGCAACCCAGCGATAAGGTGGTTTTGGTAGCAATTTTGGTGAACCGGGCAGGTTTTTATTCCATAATCTGCTGTGGTGGGCACAGAAATTTCTAATCTGAGCAATTGACTGTAACCAACTGGGTAAGTAGGTGTGATTAACTGCTCCTAACTCTTGTGCAATGGTATCTTTTGATTTGATGGTGTTTTTAAGATTTCCATACAGTTTTGATAAAGTGCCAAAACTTGTAAGTTCCAAAGTTTTCCAAGCCGGAGGAAAGCGCAAATCCTCTTTGTATTTTTTCTTATGTTCCTTGATAAATGCGTCCTTGGAACGATCCAATTCTTCTTTAATACAGGCTAATGATTGAATCAATGCACCGGAATCCTGAAAAATAGTTGTATTCTGAAACCACCAAGGGTCAAACTCATGAGAAAGATGGTAGATGAGTTTAGTCCGGAGGCTAATTTCAATTTTTTCTATCACATCAAAAAGTAATATTCTAAGTTCACGGTCAAAATTGTAAAGGGCGACTACATCTTCAAATTTGCTGTTTTCTTTGAAATTATGATTGACCTTGTCCTTTTGCATAGGCCACCAATAGCCTGCAAGTCTGTAATAACTTACATGTTCCAAGTAGTGTTTTGCTATTGCTTCGTCTTTAATGTTTAGACCTCTTTCACGAAGTTGTTGAATGTGTTGTTCTATAGTGAATGTCTCTTTATCGTAAATCATAATTTAGATAAGTGTATAAAACAAAAAATCACTAAAAGTGCCTCTTCTAGAGACTTTGGAGGTGTATTATAAAAAGAGGATACCCTATAAAAGCAAAAGACTCGCCCTGGTACGCAGTCCTTTCGGACTTGAGCGTGGCGAGTACTGTTGCTGCAAATATACAAATTTTATTTTAAACTAAAAAGTTTTTTTCAAAAAATGTCCTATTTATAATAGTCTGTTCCTTGTTTTTACAATTAAACACAACGAATATACCGAATGAGTGGTTTAAATGTTTGAAGAATCATTGTAATCCCCGAAGCATTTGATTTATGGCTTTCTTTTTTTGTTCTAGGTTGGGGTGAACATACAGATTTAAGGTGGTGCTAATATTGGAATGCCCTAACAGCACACTAACTGTTTTATAATCGCATTTGCTTTCTATGCATCTGGTAGCAAAACTATGCCTAAGTCCGTGAAATTTCAAGTCCGGAATTCCCAATTCTTTCATCAGGTTTTTGTAGTAGGCTCTGTAAGTTCTTGGCTCGGTAGGCTTGGCTTCGTTGGTCAATACAAAAAAGGAATTGTTTACAATTTTTTTAATGGGTTTCATCATTCTCAATAAATCTTTACTCATCGGGATTTCACGAATGGAATTTTTAGTTTTAGGAGTATCAAGAATGAGTTCGGTTTTACGAATTCCTTCATCAATAGTGTAGATGCGTTGTATAGTTCTTCTCACATGGATAATTCCATTGTCGGTGTCGATGTCATCCCATGTGATGGCACAAATTTCACCAATACGCATCCCTGAACTTAGACAAATATAAACGCCCAGATTTCGAAAAGTGAAATGTTCCTGAATATGGTTCATAATTTTCTTTTGATGGATGCGACTCAGCACTTCGATGTTGCTTTTTTCACAAACTGTGGGGAATTGTATGTCAAAAGAATGATGTTCTGTCCACTTGTTTTTAGCACCAAATTTGAGTATCATTTTCAGAACTATCAGAATGTCTTTGATAGTTTTCTGACTCAGACCTTGTTGTAACTTTTTGAATACAAATGTCTGCACCTCTGTTTCCTCAATGCTGAATTTTTCTCCAAATTCCGGCAGCAAATGATTTTCTATTAGTAAAACATAGGCTGAAAAACTAGATTTTTTTACATACTGTTTTTTGTCATTTTTCCATAATTCTACGATTTCTGAGATAGTTTTTTGTTTGATCATTTTTGTTTGAATTAAAGTTTTAAAATGACAAAGTAAATTAAATACAACAAAATCCGATAGTATTAAAATTTGGGAACATAAATCTCCTCAATGTGGAGAATAACAGATTTGAATTTTAGGTTCCAAATTTGAGATTTCCGGAGTTTGAAGAAAAATGGGAGTTGAGAAAATTTGGAGAAATTGTTACCAATAAATCAAAAAAATATAATCCTTCAAATGCCACTAATAGTATTAAGTGTATAGAGTTAGAACACATAGTTGGGGACAGTGGACAATTACTTGGATTTATTGATGGGAGTCAGTCTGGCAGTATAAAAAATGTTTTTGAAAAGGGAGATGTGCTATTTGGTAAATTACGACCATATCTTAGGAAATATCTTCACGCACCTTTTGATGGAGTATGTTCTTCTGAAATATGGGTTTTACAAGGCATCGATATTTCAAATGATTTTTTATATAGAATAATTCAAACTGATAGGTTTATTGACTTGGCAAATCAATCTAGCGGGTCTAAAATGCCTAGAGCGGATTGGAATATAATTGAAAATAGTAGATTTTTCATTCCATCAAGAAAAGAACAGCATAAAATATCCACGCTTCTTTCATTGGTTGACCTAAGAATTCGCACCCAAAGCAAAATAATTCAACGATTGGAATCCTCAATGCAAGGGCTTACAGAGAATTTGTTTAAACGAAAAATACGATTTAAGAATGAGAACGGGGATGATTTTCCCGATTGGGAAATCAAAAAATTGGGGGAAGTCTGTGAAGAGCACCAATTAAAAAATAGTAAAAAGAAAAACAATGAAGTTTTTTCTGTCGCAAAGCATAAAGGAGTAATCAATCAGATAGAACATTTAGGGCGATCTTTCTCAGCTAAAAATATTGCTCACTATAAGTTGATATTTCCAGGAGATTTGGTATATACTAAAAGTCCAACATCAGATTTTCTATTTGGAATTATTAAGCAAAATAGAACAGGGAGGATTGGTGTTGTTTCTCCACTATATTGTGTTTTTAGTCCTAAGACTTTTTCATTGGGATATTTGATCCACGAGTATTTTAGGTCTTCAGTAAATACTTATAACTACCTAAATCCACTAGTACAAAAAGGGGCTAAAAACACAATGAATATTAACAACAATGATTTTTTAAATGGTGCTGGATTGGTTCTACCTTTTTGTGAGAAAGAGCAAGCTCGAATAGCAAATTTCCTCTCTTCAATTACCCAAAGAATCGAAACCGAAAAGGCAATTTTAGATCAACTTGAAAAGCAGAAGAAATATCTATTACAACAAATGTTTATTTAGGAACTAGCGACAAAATTTAAACAAATAGGTTTTGAAGCAAATACTTTTTTTGTGCTTCTAGTTTTTTCAAAAGGCTATTTTCAATATCAATTTTCGAGTCAATGGTTGAAAAAAAATAAGCGATCTTGGTCTGCTCTTCTAGTGTCGGATAGGGAATTTCTAAATTTGAAAAAACAGAAATCCAATGCCTTCCGTGTCCTCCAACTTCATAATTAATCATTTGCATAGCCTCAAAAATAAATCTAATATTATTATCCTTTTTCGCTTTTAAAATTTTCATTGCAGATGATTTTGCTTTAAACCGAAAATTTACATATTGGCTAGCTGTTGTGAAATCATCAAAAATAATCACTGGTAACTTTTCTTCCTCAAAAATTCCTTTTGTTTCATTTGTATAACCTAAAATAAAGGTCTTTCCGGCTGTTAAAACAGGTACATTATAACTTTCATTATATTCTGTGCTTGATACCAAATATTTGGTAGGTTGTTCAAAATCTAAAACTTCTCCTAATTGTTTTGTTTCCCACTCAAAGAAACTCTCTCCATTTGCATCTTCAAACCTCAACTTTTGTGTAAAAAACTTTTTGGAAACAGTAGTTTTTAAAACATTTAAATCCTCAATTATTTTGCTTTGGGTTGAAATTCTATCATTTATTATCGACAAAAAAGTCGCAATTTTAGTTTGCTCCTCATATTGAGGCAAGCTAATTTCTAACGATGCTAATTGACTTGAATATAAATGTACTACTGAATTACCCTGAGCGAGATTAGCTATTTCCAATTTCTTTTTACTATTCAAATAAAATGAAAGGAAGACTCCATTATTGTTGGTTTTAATTATATTCAAATCTCCACCCAATGCTACATCTGATTTTAAAACGCACGAAGCTGTTGCAATATCAATAGAAGTCTCTCCAGATGCCGGTATTATCACATCATTTGTTTCACTTAAAACTAATTTTGATTTATCTACATCGGTGCTTGATTTTATTTCATAAATGATTTCCTTGTAGTGTGTATAGAGTTCGCCATATCTTATACACTTTGTATTTCCGTTTTCTTTAATATCACTTTTGGAAATTCCTTTTCCTTTCGAAAACTTTGCTATTTGCCCCAGTTTTCTAATATTACACTCCTCTTCAAACTCCGGAAATCTCAAATTTGGAACATTGTCTTTTTTTAATTTTTTATTCGCCATCTTGATAATTTAATTTCTGTTATTAAAAACATTAAGGATTTTAGAAGCTAAAAAACAAGCCCCAACTCCTTAAAATAAACATCAATCTCCTTATCTAATTCAGCTCGCTTGGCTTCCAATTCCTTAATTTCTCGCATCACAGCCTCCAAGTCTATTTCCTCTTCCTCTTCATAGGTGTCAACATATCTTGGGATGTTAAGATTGTAATCATTCTCGGCAATTTCCTTTAAGGAAGCGAGATAGCTGTACTTTTCAATTGCTGTCCGGTTTCTGAAAGTATCAATTATCTTGTCAATATGATGGTCTCGCAGTATATTTTGCGTTTTGACCTTGTCAAAATCATTACTTGCGTCAATGAAAAGTATATTTTCCGGATCTTCCTTGCACTTTTTGAAGACCAGAATGCAAGTTGGAATACTTGTACCGTAAAAAATGTTGGCTGGCAATCCGATCACTGCATCAAGGTAATTCTTGTTTTCGATCAGATACTTCCGGATATGTTGCTCTGCCGCTCCTCTGAAAAGCACGCCATGAGGAAGTACTACTGCCATAATGCCGTTATCAGCCAAATGATAAATCATATGCTGAACGAAGGCGAAATCAGCCTTGCTTCCCGGTGCCAGCTTGCCATATTGGCTAAATCGGTCATCCGAGGTGAAAATTGGATTGGCACTCCATTTGGCAGAGAAAGGAGGATTGGCTACGATGGCCTCGAAAGGCAGATCTTCCAAATGCTGTGGATGCTCCAAAGTGTCTTCCTGCTTGATATCAAAATCACGATAATGAACACCATGAAGAATCATGTTCATCCGGGCAAGATTGTAAGTCGTTCTGTTCATTTCCTGCCCGTAGAACATGGCTACATCTTTCACTTCCCTGGCCACACGAAGTAGTAGTGAGCCGGATCCACATGTCGGATCGTACACCGATTTGAGTTTATGCTTGCCCGTGGTTACAATCTTTGCCAGAATTTTGGATACCTCTTGAGGTGTGTAAAATTCTCCTGCCTTTTTCCCTGCACCACTTGCGAATTGACCTATCAGATATTCATAAGCATCTCCCAATACATCCAACTCTGTATTCTCTAGTTTAAAATCAATTTTATCCAAATGCGATAAGACCTTAGCGATAATTGTGTTTCTAGCTTCCGGTGTTCGTCCTAGTTTTGTGCTGTTCAAATCCATATCCTCAAAGAGATTGTCGAAGTCTTCTTCGCTGTCCGTCCCCATAGTACTCAGCTGAATATTGGTTAGGATCTTTTGTAGATCCTCCAATATAAAATTGGTTTTACTCTCGTCGAACTGATCTATATCATCATTGTTCCCCATACCTCTTCTAGCCACTTCAGTGAATAGCTCTTCAGGTCTAAGAAAATAACCTAATTTTTCCAGAGCCTCTTCCTTTATAGCTTCTATAAATTCACTAGCCTGAGCTTTTTTGGGAGTTATCTGACGAAATTTGATTTTGTCTTGAGTTAGAATTTCGTTAGCGAATAACTCCATTTTTTCACTCAAGTATTTATAGAATATAAAGCCTAGAATATAGTCCCGGAATTCATCCGCGTTCATTTTACCTCTAAGGGTATTGGCGATATTCCATAGCTGTTGTTCTAGAATTCTTTTTTGGTCTTCACTCATACTTAAATCTTTTTATAAGATTCGCTAAAATACTTTTATTGTTGGTTAACTTATAGTTTAGGTGACTAAAAAATGGCTATTACAGTAATTAAGTGAGTGATCGGTGGAAAATCAAAATTTACAAATGTTCTGACAACAATGAGTCTTTAATTTAATCCTATTCAATTATTTGCATCAACCTCAATGATATATTTTTCCAATTTGAATTTAG
Source organism: uncultured Saprospiraceae bacterium (assembly GCA_937894165.1). Classification (GTDB taxonomy): domain Bacteria; phylum Bacteroidota; class Bacteroidia; order Chitinophagales; family Saprospiraceae; genus CALCSX01. The sequence continues at coordinate 13,476 of CALCSX010000356.1, forward strand.
ATTAACTGTTCTTATCCATATTTTATGGTCTTTGTATTGAAAATCTAAATCATAATCTTTTTCAATTGTTGGATACAAAAGAATTCCGGTTGCCGTTTTGGTCTTTTCACTTCCGTCATGCTGATTTAGTAAGTAACTAAATAGCTGATATAGGTTTGATGACTTAATTCTCTCCTTTTCATAATTGATGGTCATTGTTTCTCTATAATATTTTGCATCAATTATTATTTTCTGTTCATCATTTTCCAAAGAGATGTCAGTTTCCATTTGAGGTAAATATTGATAACTCTCTATGTCTTGATGTTGAAATTGCCATTTAATCGTTTCTTTCTTAACAGTACTGAATTTTCGTTGCTCGATTCGATAGAAATTCCTAATAAATGCTTCAAACAACTTATTCATTTTGTTATCGTCTCTTGTAAAATCAGAAAATTTGTATTTTCCTTTTTCTTCTGATGGGAAAGTACTTTCATAAATCAAATAACAAACATTCATCACAAAACCATAAAAGCGATTGTTCCTGTTTAGTTTAACTTGCTTGAAGTGACTTCTTTTAATTTCAATTAAATCAATCCCATGTAACATTTTTTGCAGCTTAGCTAATTCCATTTTTAGAAGAGGATCAATATCCTTTGTTCTTATAAGCCTGTAAATAGTTGAAACCAAAATTTGGTTGGTGATGATATTGGCAGAGAAATCATCATAAGTACAAACAGTTTTTTGTATGAAAAGTAAATTTCTCTTGAGTGTTTGGCTTATTTCGATTTTACCTTTAACACCTGAAATTTCATCTTCATGGTCTATGTAACTTTTATCAATACCTCTTTTCAGAAGAAGTTTGGAAGAAGTAATTAGCACTTTAGCAAATAAATCAAGGAGTTCAGTTTTGTCGTCAATTGAAACATCAACACGCTCTTTTTCATCTAGCTTATTCCAAGCATAGCATAGCAAGAAGTATATGTTTTCGATTGGAATTGCCATTTTTTATCTTGAAAGCTGTTTAACTGAGTCAGAAACTTTTGCAAGGTCATCAAACCATATTTCTTCTAACAAAGGTTTCAGTTCATAATTTAAAATGTCTGTCCACCATTGATTTTCGTTTCCATCATTTGTGTATGAGCAGAAATAACTATGTCCAATTTGGAAGCCTTCGCCAAGGTTAACATCCTCTTTAATTTTGATATTTAATTTTGAAATTGATGTACATATGTGTTCAATAATGCCAACCGACAAACCTTTATCAACTAAAAATGCTCGAAAGTTTGAACCATAGTCCGGCTGTAATGAAACAAAAGCAAATCTTCTTCTTAACGCGTAATCTACTATTGCTAAAGAACGGTCAGCCGTATTCATTGTACCAATTATATATAGGTTGTCAGGTACATAAAAACGGTCTTCTTCATCCTCTGCATAAGTAAGTTTTAAAGCAAATTTTTCTTCTCTTTTATCCGCTTCAATTAGCATCATCAATTCACCAAAAATTTTGCTCAGGTTACCTCTATTAATTTCATCAATAATGAAAAAGAAAGGTCGTTCAGGGTGAGCAAAGGCTCGTTGGCAAAATGAGTAAAAAATCCCATCTCGTAAATCGAAACCGCCTTTTTGGGTAGGGCGAAGCCCTTGTATAAAATCTTCGTAACTATAGGATTGATGAAATTGAACCATTTCAATATTCGCATCCATTACCTCTTGCATAATTTCATAAGCAAGTTTTCTAGCAATAAAAGTCTTACCTACCCCAGGAGGACCTTGTAGAATTATATTTTTCTTCCGTTTTAACAACGAAACGGTGTTTAAGAAATCAGTTTCACTTATAAATGGTTTGTCTGTATCTTCTGAAAACTTGTAACTTTTGATATTTTCAGATTGAAGAAGCTTTTCTGCGATAATATTTATGTTGTCAATTATCTCTCTAATTACATCATATTCCTCTTCTGTCAACTTGAACAAGCTACCTTGGTTGTTTATAAAAACTTCACATCCTTGTAGAGAAGGATTATTTTTTAGGTCATTCCAGTGAACTGGAATTTCCAATTTTTCTGTCAACTCAAATTCTATTTTTTCTCCATTTGTAGTTTCATGAATTCCTTTTATTACTTCATAAATAGCTTTTATTTGTTTGGAGGGAGAGTTTTCATAGCCAATTACAAAATCTCCAGGTTTCACTTCTTCAAAATACTTATATATTCTTCTTTTGTTACCTTTCTCATTATGTGTAGTGTAGGTGAGACTTTGGCCTTCGATATGATTGCTAATGCTCCATAATTTAGGATTTGTATTTAACCACCAGAAACTTTGAGGTTCATTGTAATTGGAAAATTCGTTCTCTATTTCTAGATCTTCTTCCCTTTGTTCTCTATGTTTCGATTGAATAGATTTGATTAATTCAAGAGTTTCCTTGTCAGATAATGTTTTGTTTTTTCCAAAATCTGTTAGTGACCATATTCCCCTTTTTTCATTAGATATATACCCACCATCTTTTAAGTAATTTCTAGCCCAAGCCACTTGGTTGTATAAAATGGGAACGCCTGTTTTAGATTTTTCATTTAATTCCTCATAAGTAAATTGGAATCCATCTAAGACTTGTTTAGTAATATCCCCAGGTCTCCCTTCACCATTTTTATTTAAGACCTGTAATAATGGATTCATAAATTTTGAAAATCCGGGACCTTGTCTTTGATTTTCAACTTCTAAATTATCAATTTCCAAAGCTTCGAAAGTTAAATCATTTTCTAAAAATATAGGAGCTAATTCAGGGTATAATCTTATATATTCATTGAATAAAAAATCAAACACTAATGTTGAACTAAATGTATCAGGTTTGAATAATGTTTTATACTTACCTCCAAGAGGATAATCTAAAGAATTAGGTTTATAATGGTATATTTTATTAGTTAACCATTTAACTTTTCGTTGATGATTAAACTTATGTTCATCTTCTTTATAAAAATATTCACTTTCAATAATTCCAATACCCAAACATGTATTTTTGCCTTTGTTCGCAAAAACGATATCTCCAATGCTCGCAGATTTAAACAACCATAAATTCCTGGTTTGGTTTGAATTACTATCATCTGGCAACCCAATGAAATGATTGATTTCTTCTCTAGAATTGAATTTGGAAAGATCATCTAAATCAAAATCTTTGTAACTTAATGCAATGTAGTTTTCATTATAAAATCTTTCCCATTCCGAGGCTTGACTTCCTGGTGCAAATTTAAAATGATTACGACTTCCTTTATTTAATTTAATGATTTCTGATTTTAGATTTACTAAAATTTTGAACGCTTCTTCATAACTAGAAATGAAATTTAGACTGTCAGGTTTAGGTTCTTGTATTGACCATCCTGCAGCTTGACCTGCTTGGGATTTAGCATCAAATCTTATGAAAAATTGATAGCTTAATTTGTGAGATTCTTTAGTTATTGGATATAACGCTAACCAACTATAATCTTTGCCAAAATTTGATGGACCTTGAAAGTCTACTGTATGGAAAGTGTAATCTTTTAAGTCCAATTTGGTTATTAATTCATTAGATATTTGTTCCAAGTAATTTAATACAGTATCTTTTATTTTTCCTCTGTAAAAGAAACTATGAAATATACTCCAAGGGTTTTGCCAATTAGCAAATAAATCTCTTTTGGATAATTTATATTCCTGAAGTTGTTTTAAAAATTCTTCATTGTAGTGATTAAAGTAACTTATATCTTTTTCTCTTATTTTCTCTTTAATTTCATTTACAAGTTTTTCACTCGCTCTTTCACCGATTAAAAGTTTTCTAGAAACTTCCGCACGTAATAAATTGACTGGTTGAAACTTTCTGTCAGGATTTCCGAATTCTTTATTAATTGCCTCTAAATTACTTAAAGGTAAATTATTTAATGCGGAGTAGAGAGTGGTTGGATTGTCAGTATATCCTCTATATTGTTTTGCTAAATCAGTTATATATTGAAATTGTGTTTGCATATGTTCAAATTTAGATTCTAGTTAAAACTGTTGGTCACCTGAAAGGATTTCCAAGTTATATTGTACGATGTTATTCCACATATTTTACAATTGTTTCAGCATTAATTTTAATTATTGCCTTATCTACATTTTCATCTTTACGATAATAAGCCCAATCAGCTGTCGGACCTTCAGCATATAAATCGTGCTTGATTTGCTTTTTTGAGCTTCCATTTATTATAAATTTGATAAGATAAGGCTCAATTTCACTATTTTCTTCCATAGGGACGATAGATTGATCATAAGGTAATACAATAAATCTACCGGATTGTCGGCCTGCTCTCATCCTTCCAGTTTGTTCTTTCCATCCTTCGTCTAAAAGGAAGGGCATATTTACCATGTAGAGTGACTCTATTTCATTTAAATCTTTAGTATATATTTCTTCCATTCTACTTGAATTATATCTCCATTTCCTAGGACAATAAAAAACCCAAAATTGCCCATCCTTACCATGATAACTTTCATTTTCAACTGCGAACATAAGACCGATTCTCCAATCAATACTCCAATCAAGTAATCTTGTTTTTAAACCTAAATGTTGTGCTTGAAAATTCAATTTCCATTGCTTTTCAAAAGTAGGGTTATAATTTGGATTTATTGAATCTTCTAATTTTGTCACATCTCCGTTATATATTTCTTGGAAAAATCGATTTTGAAGTTCTATATCAACTTGTTTCATAACAATTGGATCTTTTATATATCTAGATAAACCATTTTCTAATTTGTAGCTATCTTGCCCTTGACCACGATATAGTTCAAAATACTCTAAGCCAGAAGAGTTTTTTAACATTTGGATGGGAGGAATGAATTCATCTCTTAATTGTTGATAGCTAGTAATTCTAGTTCCTTCAATTATTCGTTTTAAATCTTTAGGTGATAAAATCATCATATCTAATAACTAGTATGTTTTTATATATTATGAAGAAAATCTATTAATTTAATTTACTACTTTTCGTAATGTGATTTAAGTAGTAATATAATGGTAATATACTGTCTTTACATTAAATTTCTATGATGTCTCATTAACACACCCTCCAAAATAATCCTTTCTTTATTATTTACTTACTAAAAATCAATTATTTATTAGAATTTGGACTGTGAGTTCTTCAAAGTACTTAAAAATTAAATAATTAAATTACCATTTTCTAATTACCACAGTAGGTAGGCAAAGTAACATTTCAACCCTTTTCATTTTTCTAATATATTCATCGTATAAGGTCAAACGAAAAAAACCTAACGAATGTCGTTAGGTTTAATAACAAATCAAAATCTTGATCTACCCCATCACCTCCACAATTTTCTTTGACACATTCGGTGGAAAGACATCCAGATTTAAATAAAATCTACTATCGATCTCAAATTTTTTGGAATTAAGAGCTACATTTTCACTCATGGTTTTATAGTCCGTAGAGCAAAATTCCAGTAAATCTTTTTTAGTCCTAACCTTGTAGTCTTCAGGGTGTCCAAAAATTTCAACTATAAGAAAAGCTTGTAAAAGATTGATTTTCCTAATTTTATCCCAATCATCATACAGACTTGGGTAGCAAAATTCAATCCATTTCTTTAGGGTCTTTCTACAAATACCATACATATTAGCTAAATCTTGCTTGGTAATTTTTATTATTAAAAACAATATGAAAAAGTAAAATAATAATAATGTCATAATTTTAGTTTTAAGAGATAAAAAATAAAGTTCTGCTACATTATTATAGCAGAACTTGAAAGAAAAATCATTTTCCTTTTGGTTTGGGTGTGTTTCCTCTTCCACCGCCCGAAGGTTTTCCGGTTGTACTTGGATACTGAGGATTTGGTTTCCCTTTAGAAGTTTCTACTTTTGACATAACTTAAGAATTTAAATTTAAAAATTAAATATCACTTCAAATATAAAGCACTATCATTTTTCAAAAATAATACGCTCCCAATAATTAGTTAAAAGATGGAAATATATTGATTTTCTTCAGTTCAGCAGTCCCACCATCACTCTTCCTCCTGCAAAACATGAACAAACCTACCTTCAAAATCATCATCATCCGATAATCTAGAAATAACAACTACTTCAACAGATACATTATATCGGTCTCCCACTTCGTCAAATCCGGCTCGTCATCAGCGTCCGTAAGGTAGAATTCATAACGTCCGGTCCAGATTTCATCCGTTTCGGTTTCTGTTTTTGCAATATTTATCTTCTTTTTTTTGGCCCAATTGTGTATTAAATCGTGGGATTCATCTAATTTGTCCGGATGACCCTCGTGAATGAAGGATAGATACTTGCCTCGGGGAAGGGTGGTAGTACTCACCCGATCATCACCTTTCATTAATTTTTTGGTGACTACTCCGGCTCTCACATGGTATTTTTTAAAAAAATCACCTATGATTAAGTATTGGTAAAATAATGGTCCTGCTATTTCTCCACGATTTTTAAATACCCATTCACAAATTGTAGAAAATAAGGCATTTGCTGCACTCCATTCATTAAAAGTGACTTTCGTCTCAATGTAGGCTACCGGAATTTCTTTAAGAGCTGTAATTTTTGGTTCCATGCGAGTGGTTTTACAGATGATTAAAATTATAAGAACTAAATTACAACTTTTTAGTATTTATTTTGGATGGGGAATGCGACATAAGAAGGGATATTTACGCCATTTCGTTTTCCACATCAAAAAAAACTATGGTACTCGGTTTGCTTGTACGTTTGGTTCTAAATTGATAATTGAAACCTCTATTGAGCACGATCAAATGAGCATAATATTAAATAAATGCACATTAAGTAGTGCAAAAGGCAAATCTTTCCTCTTTTTAATTATTTAATCCTATAAGCCACCCCGCTACCAATTGAAATTGTGGCGATATTTTGATAGACGCTAAAATATATAAATTCAGGTTGAGTATAGAAAAAGTCTGCGGTGAACAAGAGAGTTATTCTTTTTGCAACATTAAACCTAATTAGTGTACCTACGTTGAGGGCAAATGCGGTCGAACTTTCTGTTCCTATGCCAAAATCCGGCAGTGTAGTCACTGAATAGCCTATCATAGGTTTAAAATCACATTCTACTTTTTCCGAGACTTGAAATGATAATAAGGGACCTACCAATATTCCCCCATAAGACCAAGGGTCGTAATAATACCCTTTCGCATTTAATCCATTTGCGGCTCCAAACCAGGTACCACAGATCCCAATATTTTCTGAGAATAAATAGCCAAAATTTACCAAGTTTATTTGAAGACCTGTTTTTGCTAAACCACTAGTAATATCAGCGAATTCACCGACAGGAATAGAAGCTCCAAGGGACAGCCCGATATAACCTTTTCGTCGATCAGAAGTAGGTTTTTTATCCTCACAATATTCCTTGGTTATTCTATCAATTTCATCTACTTCAAAAACAAAAACGTTTCTATCTTCTGTTTCTATTTTGAACGTCTTATTGGGAATTTGCTCAATAATTATCCCTCGGATGATGCTTCCGTTTTTTAGGTAAATTACATCTTGATAATTATTTTGACCGAATGATAATGAGGCCACAAAAACAAAAAATAGAAAAGTTATAAATGTCTTCATTTGCTTTTTTTTAAAATATATCAATGGATTTAGTAGAAATTTGAACTTCTTAATTTTGTATTTCTATCATTCCGTCTGTTATCTTCATTCTCCACATATACCAGCTATCGACAGTTTTTTTCTTGTTTTTCTTGCCGGGTTTCCAATCCTCAATGGTCTTAAAAAAAGCTATTAAATCTGAATCCAGAGTTTCATTCCCAGATTTTGTAACCACATGAAATCCTCCACCAACTTCTCCATTGCAGTTGACGGCAAATTGAATCGCACATTCACCGGTAAAACTTGGATTATCTTTAGCAAAAGTTATTGTATTATTTAAATTAACTTCAATAGTTGCAATTGATTCGACCGGCTTGGCTCGTCTCTCAATTAAAAAGAACACATTTCCCGGATTGCAAACATTGTCAGGATAAATCCCTTCAGCACTCATTATCAATTGTCCAAGCGATGGAAAACTGGTGATTATTAATATTGAGATTACTAAAATATGCTTCATCATTTAAGTTTTAATTGTGTAAAAATGAAAAGATATTAAATACAATATAGAGTAAATTTTTATTTGATGGGTAAAATATCTCAGCTCACAAATTTATACTCATTTCTTTACAGTTGCATCTAATTTTACGCACACTGTAATGAGCAAAAAAGATAAAGATCCTATTTGGCTTTATTTGATTTCTATTTTAATTTATATCATAACTGCATCCCACGCTAATGCCATATCTGATCGGTCTATATTCGATGTATTCAAAAAAGTCGCCCAAACTTATTGTAGAAGTTAGACCAATGAGTAAATACAATTTTGACGTTATAAGGTGACCATATTCAATCGAATTATCAAAAGCAAATTTCGTTTTGTGATAATCAGCACTCCATAAGTATATTCCTTCAGTAGAAATAATTTCTTCGTACATGATATTTGCATAAATCGAAAGCTTATTTTGCTTCTTTTTAATAATATCAATACCTGATGTTACTCCGACACCATACATTTTAAATTCACGTTCTACTCGATATTCTTCACCTACAAATTTTCCAAAAAATAAATTGTTTCCTATTTCAGTAAACCCAAATTTTGAAATATTGGACGAAAGACCCACGGATAAATATTTATTCAATACTTTTAGTCCGGATAAAGAAATTACATAACCAATGTTTGAATATTGATGTTTTGGATCCAAAGATAAATCAAAAAAAGGAACAGGGAATTCCAAAGGTTTATTAAAATGACTACTATGACCTAAGCCCATGTTTACCTTTAGATTAAAACCTTTATTGTCCGATTGAGCGAAGCCCATTTGCGTCAATAGATAAAGTAGTAAAGTTGTGAAAATTAAATTTATATATTTCAAATTTTAAATTTTTATATCCTGATCATTATCTTTCATATCATTGCTTCACAAATTTTTGAGTGCCGAACTCAGTTTTTATAAAGTAAATACCCGGAAGTAGAGAATAGGTATCCAGGTAATCAGAATTGGAAAATGAGAAAATCTTTTGTCCATTGATATTAAACAAGTCACCACTAGTACTTTGGCTAAAACGCAATAATGTACTTGTCCCTACAGGATTGGGATAGACAAAAAAGGAATTGTCGCTTTCTTGAGATACTGTGTTGACCCCACTACATTCACCTTCATAACTTGGGTAATTTCTGTAATGAGGGAAAACAGGTATAACATCTGCATTATTTCTGCAATGTTCTGAAATTTGTAATGAATGCTGTCTAAAATTGCAATCGATTCCTTTTTCATTTGGCGATTCTATCAAACCAAATGATAAATGACCGTTGCCATAGGGAGTGACTACTATTTTTTGATTAGGGGTGAGCATTTGTTTGCCGAAAAACAGTGGATATATAAATTCGTAGGTGCCGTTCCAAGTATCTATTAATTCGACATCAAGTTCTTCATAGTTGCAAAGATCGATCTGTCTGAGTTGAGATAACGATGACACATACAAAAATCTACTATCCGGAGAGAATGAACAACCTTGTGGGTACTCATACTCATCTAATGGAAAGATAGTATAAGTTTGCTTATCGGACAATAGACCTGTTTGATTATCAAATTTCCAAATGCTTACTTCCTGATTTTCTAGAATAATTTGGGCAAAGTATTCACCATTTGGGGAGAAGGTGGACTGTCCACTAAAGGGGCTTGAATAATAATTGGCCCAATTGGCTGTTTCTACAGATTCAATGCCATTTTTAGTGAGTAATATTTTATAATATTCCTCACTTTGATATTTTCCTACAATAATCCACCAGTCAGTTCCATTTCTGTGTTTGCAAGCCTGCATCGTACTATTTAATAAAATATCGTCAATGATAAGCTGATTACAATTGACCACTTCGCCCTTGCCATTATTTCGATTCATGTTGATAGTAGTCATCGAAAGATTAGAAGCGACTCCCCAATATCCTTCTGAAAGATAATCCAAATCAAATAGGTAGTAAATACTATCATTGTCCACTGCAGGTAGAGATAATACGGATTGATTGACAATAAAATATTCCGAAGAATAATCGGTTAGTTCAGAATTCAAACATTCCGAACCCACTATTACTTCATTGTCCATATTCAAAATAGAAATTCCATTGGAATAAAACTGCAAGTTTCCCTCTTTGTCGGACATCACAGTAGAGCCATTATGTAATTCAAAATCTGACATGTATCTAGGAGTTAATATAGTATCCGGAAATGTAAAATCAAAGCCACCAAGGCCTCTGCCTGTCCAATATTCATAACCCATAATCCAGTGATTATCATAGTTGTTCTCGCGAAATGTTGAAATAGAACAATCTTCTACTATCACCTCCACTGATTGAATTAAGGAATCACCATTGTTATCTGTCACTGTAAGAGATGCAGAGAATAAGCCGGGTTCATCGAATTTTACCATGGGATAAACATCATTTGAAGTTGACGGCACTCCTCCTTCGAAATTCCAAAAATATTTTAGATTGATATGATCCGTTTTGGGGCTAAACTGAATATAATTTTTCAAACAAATAGTATGATGATCTTGATCAACACTGGCATTTAATGGTTCTAGTGTCAGAATTCCTAAATTATTTAATTTTATTCGTTCAATACCTGTGAGTACATCACCTGAATTAAAGGCAATTATATATTTTTCGTCATTGATTTTGGCTGTAGCTTTAACTCCTAATGAATTAAATTTTTCGAATTGGGATTGATCATTTAATCGATAAAGTGATTCATTTGCTGAAGAAAAGAATATTCGATCATCTATTGTGAAGAAATATGGTGCACTGATATAAAAATCTTGAGCAGCTGTTTCAATTACACCATTATTTATTAGGTAAATAAATCCGGGCCATTCATTTATAAGAAAAATACTATCATTTATTGTGACAATGTGATCAAAATCAATGTCAGGTGTATAGAGAACTTCCCAATCACTTGTATCGGAAGGAAGATAGCCAATATAATTTGGCCAACCCTGAATTTTCATAATGTAACCATCTTTGTATGATTGCATATTTCCATAAAAATGCCATGAGGGCAATCCTTCTACTGAAAATTGTTTTAATTCATGCCAACTATTATCTTGCAAATAAAAAGGTCCACCATCCAAAGAAAGGTTTTCATATCTTGCTAAAAGAAATAATTTATTTTGAATAATAATCATCCCACCGAAATCAGTAGGGGTTTCAATCCCAATCCATTGAGTGCCGTTATATTTTAAAAGTTTATGACCATTCAAAGGTCTAGCAACTATAGCATATAAATCATTTTCAAATATTTCCAATTGTCTGACTCCAATTGGTAAAGGCACCTCAAAAGGACTGAAATTTGCTCCATCCCAATAAACGATGTTGGGTGAGTATAAGTCATCAGCGAAGGCAAAAGTGCCACCTATAACATATTTGTCATTATATTCAACTATCGAACTCCCGGTTGAAAACACTGAAGGGGTCTTATAAGCAATGTGAGAGGACACTTTTCCAAGGCTGTAGATGTTGTTGCTGACGATGTTAGCCAAAGAAACACTTTGAGAATCCCAATGTATAAAATCACCTCCGACCAATAATTTTCCATTGACACTTTTCACATCTTTCACATCATTAAAATAATAATCATTGTCAGTTTGGAAATTCATTAAAATAAGATTGCCATTGGTAAATCTGTAAAAGCGATTATCTAGAACGAGGTGCAATGCATTATTATGCTCAAAGAGAATAGCTGAATTTCCTTCTGCATCCGGTACAGTAGACATGATTTTCCATGTATTTGTGTTAAAATCGAATTTTAATAAATTATTTGCATTTGTGGAATAAATATCACCTTTGTATTTTATACATGAGGTACTTATGCTTACTGTGGTACCAAAATATTTGGGAAGCGTTTCCCACTTATTGTTGGTGAGAAATGATACAGTATGTGAGTGGTTGCTATGATCGCTAAAGGAATTCCCCCAGGCAAATAAAGTATCATCTGATACAAATATTTTTTTAGCATTCAGAAATGAATTAAGCCCTGCATCTTCCCATTGATGATCGGAATATTTCATTATTCCATTATTAATGATGCCATTTATATTTCTAAAATCGCCTGTAACATATAATTCATCTTCAAACCATGTTAAATCCCATATTGAACCGCTCATTGACTTTATACCTAAAGATTGCCATTTTCCGTTTTCAAGTTTAGCTAGATTTTTTATTTCATCATGAGTGCCTATTGTGAAATTGCCGCCAATGTAAAGATTTCCTTCAATCAGTTCTGCGCAAAGAATTGTGCCTTCTAATTTAGATGTGTCCGGTATCGCTTTCCACACTTCATTTTCAAGGATACCTACTTTCTGCATTTTGACACCATCAACAGCTGATAAATCTCCTACAACGTATGTTAGATCATTATCATGATCCACAACTATATCATAGATTGTACCTCTCATGGTCAAACCCGACCCTATGGATTCAATTTTTTGAGAGAATAAAAAATTATGAAAAGAGATTAGTGTGAAAATGATGATGCAGATTCTCATGATAAGGTGATTTAAATTGAAAATATCCTCTTTTAGAGGAATATAGTGTCGCTTTTATAAAATGTCTGTAGTTTTAATAATTGCTCACCCTACCTTCACTGCTGTTTGAAATGGATTACATAAAACCCAAGCAGTAAAATCGTCACTTAATAATACTCTTTACCTCCCACTTTACTTTTTGTAAAGATCCTAAGACACAGCATCGTCATTCAAAATGATACACTAATATCGTGTAATGCTTGTATTCTAAAAAGTATTACCAAATATATATAAATATTGTTACAAAAAGAAATAATAGGAGAAAATAAGTGGATTTACGTTGGGGGGATGTTTTTTAATGCGCTATGGATGCAAGTGTGAAGGTTAAATAACTACTCACTTGGATACTTTTTTTTGTAATCTTCAAATTCCTTTTCAAGATGACTTGTTTGTTCCACACTCATTTTAGACAATTCCTGAGTTAAATTAGTAGCAGCTTTTTTTTGTTTCTGACGGAGAAATTGGACAAAATCTATAATCTCCTGAAGGGTTTCGTTAGATAATCCTTTGGTATAGCGCAGTAATTCATTCTCTAAATGATTGGAGTTCATTTTTACTTTATTTTAAGCTAATATACAAAAATTAAAACTTTTGAAGAGCTTTTCCTCTGGCTTAAATACATAATTCACCCCGCATCAACGATAGGAATGGTGACGGCCTCAGCCGGCACTTCGACCTTCGCTCAGTGACCTCGTTTCGACTCCCCTTCGGCTCAGTGACCTTAGTTTTGAGTGGTAAGTCGGCACTTCGACTTAGGAACCACGCTCAACGACCTCGGTTAATTTGATGAACACGGGGGGATGCCCTCTACACCAGCCTCATCACCCCCTTTAAATGCTTTCTTTCCATA
>CALCSX010000357.1 GCA_937894165.1 uncultured Saprospiraceae bacterium
ACAAGGTTGAACATACCGAACATATAAACTATTACCCATGAAAGTTTTAATTTCAGCGTTATTCCTTCTATTTTTTGCTATTGCCGGATTTTCCCAGCCCCTTACTGAAATTCCAATTCCGTATATGATGGAAGCTGCCGAGAAAGCTGAAGCAGAAAAGGATTTGCTTACCGCAATAGAGTGGTACGAAAAAGTTTACGATGAAACCAGGGATTTAGCACTTGCATATAAAATAGCAAATCTTCACTTGGAATTAAGAGATTATCTTCAAGCTTCACGGGCATTTGGGCGAATCATTACCAGAGATAAAGACAAAGTTTATCCGGAGGCAACATTTTATCAAGGATGGATGGAACAATATTTGGGTGAAAATAAAAAAAGTGTTGATTTATTAGGCACCTACCTCACTGAGACCCCTGATGGTCCTAATGCAGAAAGAGCAAAACTTATTCTTACCAGTATAAAAGAAACATGGGAAGTTCCCGAAAATGAAAATATTATCATTACTCCTATTGGTGATAATATTAATACTAATTTGGCTGAATCCTCCCCTTTCATCGATGCAGATGGTAATTTATATTATACTTCTTTCAATGAGGAGGAGCCAATACCATATGATGAAGAAGAAGGTGTTGAAAAATTCTTTCAAATGTATAGAAGTGCTCCGGTAAAACAGGAAGAAGGCAAGTCAACTCGCAGAAAAAGTGTTAATAGAGGAGGGAATTGGCAAAAAGGAGAACTCCTGAACACCAATATAAACAGGCAAGGATACCATATTGGTTCAGGTTGTTTATCTCAGGATGAAAAGATTATATACTTCACTCGCGTGGAAATTGTTGGTAATATTCAGACTGCAAGCCAATTATTCTATTCTGCTTATGATCAAGGTGATTGGGGACCGGCGATGGAAGTTGAAGGCGTTAATGGAGACTATTTCATTAAGCATCCTGAAACAGGAGAATTATTTGGGGAAAAAGTTATTTATTTTTCATCTGACATGCCGGGCGGCGAAGGAGGATATGACCTATATTACGCTCCTTTCATTTCCGACGGAGTATTCGGATCACCGGTGAATTTAGGACCTGTTGTGAATACCAAATATGATGAAGTTTCTCCCTATTTCACCGAAGGTGTTTTGCACTTTAGCTCAGACGGCTTGGTAGGATTCGGAGGCTTTGATATTTTTAATACTACCTGGGATGGTAGCAAATGGTCCACACCCGAAAATATGGGAAGAGGTTACAATACCAGTGCTGACGATTTGTTTTTCCAATACAGCGAACATGGACAAAAAGGCTTTATCGTTTCCAATAGAATAGGTACAAAATCTGCTCACGGCAAAACATGTTGTGATGATATTTTCTTCTTCGAAAGAGTGGAACCTAAGGTTGATATGATAGCCTCATTTATGTATAGAGGCAAACCGTTGAAAGCAGCTACTGTGGAAATTTATACCGTAGAGCGTGGTATCACTACATTGGTCAATACCATCAATAATCCGGACAGTGCGGCCTACAGAATTCCTCTTGAACTTGACAAAAACTACAAAATAGTCGCCTACAGAGAAGATTTCTCCAAGGATTCTACAACGATTAATACGATTGGACTTCTGAAAGACCAAACCATCAAGAAGGATTTCTCATTGAAGTATGTTCGTAAGAAGCCCGAAATGGAAACGGTAACTATCAATGAAGCTATCAGATTGAGTAATATTTACTATGACTACGATGACGATAAAATTCTTCCTGAATCAGAAGGGGATTTATTTGAATTACTGGAATTGTTGGAAAGGTATCCTACTATGAAGATAGAATTATCATCGCACACCGATGCTCGTGGTAATGATTTATACAATGAAGATCTCTCTCAACGCAGAGCCAATTCTGCCCGAACTTGGATCCTGGAAAGAGGTATTGAAGAATCAAGAATTGTTGCGAAAGGTTATGGAGAGAACCAAATCCTTAATCGTTGTACAAATGGTGTTGAATGTACAGATGATGAGCATAGGCAGAACAGAAGAACTGAATTCAAGATATTGGAAGGTCCTAAAACCATCGAAATAAGAAGAGAGGTTCTCAAAGGAAAGCAGAATGCCAATCCGGCAGCTGTTACAGAAAATCCGGCACCCGGTAAAAAACTAGGGCCGCCTGTAATCACTTTTGATAAAGATTATATCGACTTAGGAACTGTTAAAATAGGAGAAAAGCGCGATTTTAGTTTTCCTTTCACCAATACAGGTGAGTCGCCATTGGTAATCCAGATGATCACCGCATGTGAGTGTACCACCCTGAAATGGACGAGGGTAGCCATAGAGCCGGGCAAGCGTGGAATGATAGTCGGACAATTAGATACTGAAGAGAAAGGATTGGGCGAAGATACTATCTATTTGGAAGTACTATCGAATACAGAGCCAAAGATCACAGAGGCCAGATACGATGTAAAAATTGTGGAATAGTTTGGTTCAATTACGAATTAAAAATTACGAATTCGATTTTGTAGTAGGGACAAATCGTGATTTTGTCTGCATTAATTTAATTTACACTGCTGGCGCAAGTTTGTAACTTGTGCCCCAAATAACCCAAATTACAAAATTTGAAATTAGACATTACTGAAAATCAATAGTATTTGTTT
>CALCSX010000358.1 GCA_937894165.1 uncultured Saprospiraceae bacterium
CCTTCAAACTTTCCGGTCCAAGCGTTTCCGGTGTAATCTTGTTGAACATATTCCACTTTAACGAGTATGTTATTAGATAGAAACCATCCACCGCCGATGTTTAGCCTTGATATCTCTAAGTTTTCAGTCTCACTTTCTCGGGATTTTCCGGATACCTGATTGTATCTGCCTCCCACATAGAACTTTTCATCCATTCCGAACCTGTACAGACCTTCGATACCTATCTGGGTGAAAGATCCTTCTTCATCTGCAGGTTGGGTAAATTCATTTCCACCTGCTGCCACTTCAAATACTCCGAATACTTCCAGACCCTTGAATTTTACAAATGGATTGATCTGGAAAGCTGTGATCTTTTCGAATCTTGCATTGAATCTGCCATCAAAATCTGAATTTGCAGCACCAATCGGCGCAGTGGGCAATGTGTGCATTACATTGTAATATCTGGAACCTGCTCTATCGCCACCGTACAACCATGTTCCTGTGCTGGTACCATTATTGATATACCATGAGCCGGTAAGTCGAAATCTAAAATCCTCATTCAATTGCTTGTCATAGCCTACTTTTCCGAAGAAAGATAGTTTATTATCTGTATTCGGATTGACGACTACACTTTGATTTAGTTTTCCGTTGGTAAGACCTAATACGGCAAGAAAACCATTATTTTGCAAGGTTAATTCTCCGAATGCCTCAGTCGAGAAAGCATCCATGATATAATTTCCCACGAAAGGATTGAAAATAGCTCTGGCATTATCAGATCTTCTGAAGTGGGTGTCACCATAGTTAAATTCATCCAATCCTATTCGAATAGTGGCATATTCCATGAAACCAGAAAGAAATCCGGGACTTACGAAATCCAATTTATCTATCTGTAAGTGACCTCCTTTGATCCAAGCTTCAGGGTGGTGTCGTGAGGACAGGTAGGTACGAAGGTGCATTCTTACACCATCTAATAGCTGAACGTCGACATTTAGGTTGGCTGTTGGTAGATTAAAGTTAGAACCAAGTTCAACTAAGGTTTCAGGGGTGTTGCTTTGATTAAGACCTTGAAATTGCAAAGCAAAATCCCCACCAATTCTTACCTTGACTCCTTCATAAGTTGTGTTCTCATCTTTTGATGTCTCGAACTGATTAAGACCGGACTTATCGTTGGCTCTGTAATATTGTAAATCGGGCAGCTGAGCATAGGCATTTAATCCAAAAAGTATAGCCACGACCACTAATACACTTGATTTGATGTTTTTTATTTTCATTGTTTTCATTAGTTTTTGTAATTTATAGAATAGTTGATAGTGATTTCATCTCCTGTCTTCATGGCACCAAACATGAAGGAGGGTGGTGTAACATTGAATTCTGACATTTTGAGTGTGGTTTGACCTGTGCAAACAAAATTTCTATTGGCATCCACTTCGCAGGTAGCTTCAATCACTCTATCTTTAGTCACACCTGCGACGGTCAATTTCCCCTTTACTTTCAAGTGGTGCTTACGACCTTGAATTTGCCTGATTTCAGCAGACTGAGATTGAAATTTAATCTCGGGATGTTGAGATATTTTCAGTGCATCATAAGCATTCCTGTCTAACTTTGCATTATCGCTCTTCAAGGTATTAACTTGAATACTGAAATTGAGAGAATGTAATTTCTCAAAATGACCATCTTTATCAATGGTAAAGTCCGCAGCACTTTTCATTTGATTAGAAGACATTAGCCAATCATGAAGGGTTGAAGTGCCTGCAATACTGATTTTTGAATCTTTTGTAAGCTGATATTTAGTCTGCGAACTAAGCGTCGAGGGCAAAAGGCAAGCGCCCGAGATGAAAATCAACAGTAATAATTTCATTTTTTGATTCCACATAATATGATTTTAAGATTAAGAAATAATGAACTAATACAAATTCATAAATAAACTAATACAAATTCATAAATATCTATAATTTACATTTATCTTAAGTCCCCCAAATAAAGAATGATGTAGGATACATAATGAATTTGTATTACCTTATTTCTTATTCTAAAGATACGAAATATTAATGGTAGATGTTGGTTATTAGCGAATTATCTTTCAGTTTAGAAAGTTTATAAATAGTAAAGTTTAGTCACAAAATGGAACTTATAACTAAGATTGTTTCATGCTACACTTAAGTCTGTAAAATAAACATCCAATTAGATTATAGCTTAGAGTCTCTTATGATTTACAACATTTTAATAGTTAAAATTCTGTTTTATAAATTGATACATTTATTGTTGGATTGAAAAAAAAGAAAAAAAGTTTTTAAATTTTTATGGAATTTGGGTAGGTCGTGCGTCTTATATATATGAGACGGAAACAAATTAACATAAACCCATTTTCAGATTTCGGATTTAAAAAGATATTCGGTGAGGAGTCCAGCAAGGATTTGCTAATAGATTTTGTTAATTCAGTACTGGAGGGAAAATGCAATCCAATAGTAGATTTAACATACAAACAGCAAGAGTATATTGGAAAGATAAAGGAATATAGATCGGCAGTATTTGATATCCACTGTCTTACCGACAAAGGTGAATATGTTATAGTTGAGATGCAAAAGCTTTTTCACCTCAACTATAA
>CALCSX010000359.1 GCA_937894165.1 uncultured Saprospiraceae bacterium
ATAAAAATCAATATCAATAAATTCCTTGTTAACTTTAGCACTGCTAAATTTACAGTATCAGATTTAATTGACACAGTTTACATTGCAAACGCCAAAAGAATTATTAACCAACAGAATTCTATTCTCCCATAATGTCGGTCACGATGCTGACACCATCGTATTTACCGCAGGAATTCATGGCAATGAGCATGCAGGAGTGCTGGCGATTCAAAAAAACTTTCTCAATCAAACTTTGGATCTCCAAGGAAATGTCTACGCACTTTTAGGAAACATGAAGGCTTTGTCACAAGACGAACGTTTTATCGATTTCGATCTTAACAGACTCTGGACTTTCGAAAAAATGGTATCAGATTACGACTTGGATAATGAAATTTCCGAAATTCGAGAAAGAAATGAATTAGCTGTTGAAATTAAAAATATTATTCAGAAACACGGTCATCGTAAAATTGTATTTATTGACTTACACACGACCTCTTCTATAAGCTGCCCATTCATACCCTTCAATGATTCTTTGCAAAACAGGGCGGTGGCTCAGAATTTTCCCGTACCCCTCGTCCTTGGCATTGAAGAGTATATTCAAGGAGCCATGACAACCTATATAAATGATCTAAAACATATTGCCTTCGCATTCGAAGCAGGTAGACATCAAGACGCATCCTCTATCGAACTCCATAGTACATTTATTCAGCTGTGTTTATATCATCAAAATATTTTGGAAGCAAATCCAATCGAATTTGCCCACCTGACAGCCCGTCTAAAATCCGCCATAGATATTCCACCCGGCTTTTACGAAATCAGCTACCACCATGGACTGAACGGAAAGGGGAATTTCCAGATGAAACCAGGTTATAAAAATTTTCAACCTATCAAAAAAGGAGAACTTTTAGCCATTCATCGCGAAAATGAAGTTTTATCCCCACAGTCAGGAAGAATTTTTATGCCCTCTTACCAAAAGTTAAGTTTGGACGGCTTTTTTATTATCAGGAAAATCTCGGGCTTTTGGCTTTTGCTTTCTAAGAGTCTTAGAAAACTGAAAATTTCTTCCCTCCTCCCCCTCCTTCCCGGCATAAAACGCCACCCTTTCAAAAAGCACATTTACATCGCCGATCGAAATATCGTGAGATTTCTTCACAGAGAAATATTCCATTTGCTCGGCTATCGCATACTACCGGCTCGAGACAACTATATAGAGGTCGTTAGACGTGATTTATAACCGCTTACTGAAAGTTCATCCATTCATTCAATATCTGCACTGAACCTCCTCCCTGACTTAATGCAAATTTAACCGGAGGATTACTGTTTTTCTCTTATCTTTGCTTCATCTTATTCATACTTTTGCCTAAAATCCGCAGCCTTACAATTGGCAGCTAATTATATAATCATTATGAATCTTCTTAAAAAACTTGTTCTATCCCAAACTTTTTTTCTTTTCTTTCTATGCACCATTGTAGGGCAGCCACCCCAAGGGTATTACGACAGCGCTACCGGGATAGGCTACCCACTGAAGACACAACTTTTCAATATTATTAAAGACCATCAAGTTCGCGAATACAATGAATTGTGGACAGTTTATCCACTTTCTGATGCAGATTTGTATTACAATATGGATGGAACAGTTCTGGATATTTACTCAGAAAACCCCTCAGGGACAGATCCTTACACCTACATATTTGTCGAAGACCAATGTGGAAATTTTAATGCCGAAGGACAATGTTACAATCGGGAACACCTCATGCCAACCAGTGTTTTTGGAGGCTCCTCACCCATGGACAGCGATATGCATCATATCTTTCCGACGGATGGATGGGTCAATAATAGACGAGATGTTCTCCCATTTGGAATCGTGAATAATCCTTCTTACATTTCTCAAAACGGCTCTAAGCGTGGCTCTAACTCCACACCAGGTTATTCTGCCGGTGCTTTTGAAGTAATTGACGAATTCAAGGGGGATGTAGCGCGGGCTCTTTTGTATTTCGGCACCCGATATGAAGACAGAATAGCCGATTGGACAAACCCTATGTTGAACAAAACAAGTGATCAGGTTTTCTCGAATTGGTTTTTGGCATTATTGCTGGAATGGCATGAAATGGATCCGCCGAGCGAGCGGGAGAGGAACAGAAACAATGTGGCCTATGAATTTCAGGGGAATAGAAATCCTTTTGTCGATAGACCTGATTTTGTGAATAAAATTTGGAATCCCGGCACCTCAAATTCTGCCCGACCGAATGAAATTAACATTTCTGTATACCCAAATCCGGCATTTAACGGAGAGGTCAGTATTGAAGCAGAACACTCGATAGAATATGTGACAATATTTTCATTGGGAGGT
Organism: uncultured Saprospiraceae bacterium; assembly: GCA_937894165.1. Lineage (GTDB taxonomy): Bacteria > Bacteroidota > Bacteroidia > Chitinophagales > Saprospiraceae > CALCSX01. The sequence continues at coordinate 2,330 of CALCSX010000359.1, forward strand.
GGCATAACGCAGCATCTTGAAGCACTTAATTCTATTAAAAAGCTCGATATCAATAACTTGAATACCGGTTTTTACCTTTTACATATTCGAACAGAAGAGGGCCTACAGATACAAAAGCTGATAGTTTATTAATTTTATAGGAGGGTGTGCCCCCGACTGCGGCTAAATTCTATTGTTTTTTTACAACACGCTTCTGACAAGCCTTGCCGGCGTCGGCGACCTACGGAGTTCCGTTCTGCTGACCTACAGCCACGCATAAGCTCAACTTTGCACTCGCTCTATCCTTCCCACGGTCAGACAGCACCGAGTCCTGCGGATGCCTCACACGGGGTTCCTATTTCTAAATAGTAAAACTTACTATGGATTTAAATTCCTCTACTCTGGCACTCACTTCTTCCGGTTTTAAAGTATATAATCTTTCCAGACTGAATTCCTCCACGCAGAAAGAAGCCAAAACTGAGCCATAGATGACCGCTCTCTTCATGTTTTCAAAACTTAGATCGCCCGTTTGAGCCAAATAGCCAATCAATCCACCTGCAAAACAGTCACCTGCACCCGTGGGATCTTTTACCACATTGAGAGGAAGAGCCGGAGCAAAGAATATTCCATTATTGTGTACCAGCAATGCGCCGTGTTCCCCTTTTTTGATAATCAAAAACTTAGGACCCATTTTCAAAATAACTTTTGATGCTGCCAGAAGAGAATATTCTCCTGAAAGCTGCCGTGCTTCCTCGTCATTAATAGTTAATACATCGCATCTTGAAATCACTTCCTTCAACTCATCGAGCGCTATATCCATCCAAAAATTCATGGTATCCAAGACTACTAATTTAGGTTTAGTAATCATCTGATCCAATACTTTCAATTGAACAGCGGGAGTGAGATTGCCCAGCATGACATACTGATTAGTTCTATATTCCTCAGGAAGAACTGGATCAAAATCAGCCAGAACATTTAATTCTGTAACTAAGGTATCCCGACCATTCATATCATCCCTATATTTCCCGGACCAAAAAAAAGATTTTTGACCGCTTTTTATTTGAAGACCCTGAGTATCAACACCTCTTTGCTTCAACCTTTCTATTTCCTCCACCGGCCAATCTTCTCCTATTACAGAAACTAAATCTATTTTATCGGTGAAAAATGAAGCTGCCCAGCATATATATGTTCCTGCTCCACCAATGACTCGTTCAACTTTCCCAAATGAGCTTTCTATTGTATCGAATGCGACAGAACCTACAGTTAATAATCTCATAATTTTTTTCTATTTACAATACTTTTCTAGGTATTGAATTACTAAATTTTGGTCTTCATATATACTAGACCCCAGCACAAAAGTATGTTTTTTCATTAAATTCTCCTGTAATTATTACTATAATGACATTTTTTTTGCAAATGAAAACTTAATATCGCCCCGATCAGTATAGCAGGTGTCAAATTTTTTCAATTTCACTTTAATTTTTCGTATCTTTGACCTTTAAGCTAGTGTATGATTATTGCAAGTAATTTTCACTATCACCATTATTATAATCTTTAAAATCGACTACTTCATGAAATTAATTAATCTTCTTACAAGATCAGGTAATAGTGTATTTGTTATCTGTTTTTTAGTCAGCGCTATGGTATTTTCACTCAGCTCATGCGGTGACGAAAATTCAACTGATGACACTAATGCAACAGATTCAATAGAGCAAAGCGATAACCCTTTACAGAATCAAGCCACACAAGGTGGTAATGCTGCTTCATCTACCTTAGTCCAACATTATACATGTCCTAAGAACTGTGTTGGAGGCGGAGGATCTGCAGCAGGAAATTGTTCAGTTTGTGGTGAAGCACTAGTGCACAACCAAGAATGGCATTCCCCAGAGAATATGGCAGCAAGAGGAGAAACGCCACCACCGACGGACAATGCAACTCCTCAGGGATTTGATCCGAGCAATCCACCGGCAATTGATTTTAAAAATCAATTAAATGCTCCTGCAGCTCCACAGATGGATTCTCCGTCGCCGGCTCAGAATGCACAAGGTGTTTGGCATTATACCTGTACTGCAGGTTGTGCAGGAGGTGCCGGCTCAGCAGGAAAGTGCAGTAAGTGTGGCGCTGATTTGGCTCACAACCAAGCCTACCACAATTAAAATATATTCTAGAACAGAATTTGCAAATAATTTGCATCAAATGCCACTCTTTATCAGGGTGGCATTTGTTTTTTCTGGAAATATTTTCTTGAAATTATATCTTTATATAAATGTAATTATATATATTTAACCTGATGAACGGGCTAGATGTAGAAATAATTTACATGTCCTTATCATTTCAACAGATGCTTAAAATCAAACCATGACAGAAAATTTCCAATCCGTATTTCTTGGTACGATTCAGAACAGATATACCTCAAGACATGACCTGATAGAAGATATAAGTAGAGTTTTACATGTCGGTAAGGATGCAGTCTATCGCAGGTTACGAGGTGATACGGTACTCACAACCGATGAGCTTTATATTTTATCTAAACATTTTAATATTTCCTTAGATGAATTGGTGTACGGGGGCACTGACAGAATACTTTTTACATTTAATGATTTCGAGAATTCTATCAAGAACATAGATGCCTATCTGATTTCACTTCTGGAAAAACTCAAATATTTAAGAAGGCTTCAAAATCCATATATTCACTATGCCTCTAGCGAAATTCCTATCTTTTATTATTGTCTTGTTCCCGAAGTTTTCTTTTTCAAACTTTTTGTTTGGGGTAGAACATTGTGGGATATAGAATATTTAAAATCCTCTCACTTTGCCCTAACGCTATTTAATAAAAACCATAGGGATTTATGTGCACAAATCCTTAGTGAATATGCCTTTTTACCCTCAGAGGAACTTTGGAGTATCAATTTATTTGACAACACACTTTATCAAATAGAATATCATGCTGAGGGGGGCTATTTTGACAACTATCAGGAATCGATAGAACTGTGTAATAAAATGTATCTTTTGGTAGAGCATTTCCGACGTATGGCCACTCAAAGTGTCAAAATCAAGCAAATTGGAGGGCATCCTTACGAGACCCCATTTCAATTATACCACAATGAGATGATTTATACTAACAATCAAATCCTCATTAAATCGGAGACAATGGATCTCATGTTCAGCAGTTTCTGTAATCCTAATTTCATCCATTCTACGGAAGCCCGAATATGTGACTATACGATGGCTTGGTTTGAGAAAGTAAGGAGTAAGAGTACGTATCTTTCAGGTGCTAATGAAAAGTCCCGAAATAAATTTTTCGATAACATTAAGCGGAAGATTGATAGGACGATTCAAAATTTGGAGAGTTATAGATGAATTGAAAGCAAATAATGAATATTTTATACTGAATATTTACATTTAATACAATTAGATATTTACTTAAGAATGATTAGAAATTGTTTTTTAAAATTATTTCTTAAATAACTTTCAAATGTAATGTGAATTTTAGTATAAAATAAATACCTTACGGAAGCATGTGCCGACTTCAAGTTTTATTTTCTGCACTAATTCTAAGTAATATTTAAAAATATAAAATGAAATTATTACAAACTTTTACTCTGCTTTTTATTTCCTATACAATTTTCTCTCAAGCAGGAACACTGGATCTTACTTTTGGAGCAGAAGGAATCGTTATAACTGATTTAGATCAATATACAGCTAATGCCAATGCTATTGACCTCCAATCAGATGGGAAAATCATCTTGTCCGGGAACTCAAAAAATGATTCTGAAGAACCCTTTATAGCAGTAAGATATTTACACAATGGAGAAATAGATTCTGAATTTGGCAATGAAGGCATATTCCATTTTATGATTTCAGAATTTAGAGATAATGCCCAGGATATTGCCATCAATCAGTTGGATGAAATTTTCTTGACCGGTCTTACATATGATCAAAACTTCGACAGAAAAGGCTTTTTATTAAAGCTTAATAAAGACGGAATAATTGATTCTACCTTTGCCCAAAATGGTATTTGGATAAGTGAATCATCAAATACAAGTGAAATATTCAGGGAGATAATAATTCAAGAAGATGGAAAAATATTAATTACCGGAAAAACTGACATAATTGGACAATCTACAAAGAGTACAGTTATTAGGTTCAATACGGATGGAACAATTGATTCAAACTTTGGTGATAATGGAATAGCGAGCGTAGAAGTACCCCAAAACTTTAACCCCAGGTTTGGTAAGTTAAATTCACACAATGAAATCATAACGGGTGGGTTTATATTAGATAATAATACAAATACCTTATTGGTCAAATTTCTACAAAATGGCGAATTAGATACATCTTTTGGCTCTAATGGTGTGATGATCGAATATTCCAATTTTGATGAAATCGCGCAAAATATAGCAATACAAGACGATGATAAAATCTTAGTAGTTTCAGGACTAACTTCTAATACAGGTAGAGATTTTAGTGTAACAAGATTCTACAACGATGGCTCTTTGGACCAAAGTTTTGGAAATAACGGCAAAGTTCAGACTGATTTTTTACAGACTAGCAATATTTCAAATTCGGTTGTAATTCAAGAAGATGGAAAAATAATTCTTAGTGGGTTTGTTGGTATCAGGCCAAATCATAATTATGCTCTTGCACGATACGATTCACATGGCAATATCGACCCTGCATTCGGTGATGCGGGTAGAGTAGTTACTGACTTCGGGTTTGATGATAATTCATATATGTCTATCCTTCAACCTGATGGCAAATTAATTTGTGCAGGATATTCAAATATAAATGATGATTTAAGTAAATTTACTATGGCTAGATATTTCACATATTTGGAGACAAGTATTGATAATCTGCCACAAAATTTTACTTCAGTTAGCTTATTTCCAAATCCAACTTTAGGAAGCCTTACAATATCATTTGAATTAAAATCTTCAACATATATTTCAATTAATATCCTGACCTTAGAAGGTCAGTTAGTTCAATCGGTAATCAGCAATCAGATTTTCCAAGTAGGTATTAACACGATTAAAGTAGATATAAATGAAAATTTAAATCCGGGTATTTATTTAACAAAAATTCAAACAGAAGAAGGTGCTATTTTTAAAAAATTGATCATTGCAAAATGATAATTTTTTTTCGTTTGAGCCATACTTAAGAAGTTACTTCTAAATAATAATTATATAAACTTAGGGTCAGCATCAATTTTACCCTACCCTAGATCGCTGTGGTTCCATCACTGCATTTAAGAAACCTTCGCATGCTTCATAGATTATCTGATAAACATATTCAAAATTATTCTCGTAATACGGATCCGGAACATCTTTAATTTCAATATTCTTGTGATAGTTGAGAAGCAGATCTAATTGGGTATCCAAATGATATGGTTCTTTCAGTCTGATGATATTTCTGTAATTAGACGAATCCATTGCAAGAATGTAATCGAACTTTTCGAAATCATCTTTTTGGATTTGACGGGCTCTCTGATCTGTGATATCTAGATTATGTGCCAAGCCTACAGCTATGGATCTCGGATCCGGCAGACTACCCACATGCCAACTACTTGTTCCGGCACTATCGATATACCAGTCTAGATTGCGTTGTTTTACAATCTTTTTCATTATTCCTTCTGCTAAAGGAGATCTACAGATATTGCCGAGGCAAACCATCAGGATGTTCATGGGCTTAAAGTTTTCTAACGCTATAAAGATACACATAAAAATTAAATATAATATGTATTCTTCTATTATATATAAGGAAAAAAACAAAAAAAAGATCAAAATGGAGATGGGTTTAACATATTGAAAGGAAAAACAAGCAGTAATTTATTTGTTTTATTTATTTGTGAAGAAAAAATTGTCCGGAGAAAAAGGAGAATGAGATTATGGTTTTTAAAAAGACGTATTTGGAAAAATTTGAATGATAATGATTCAAAATAAATCTGGAATTAAAGATTTTGAAGTTTTATGGAAAGGAATCTTAGAGGCAGGTGTAGAAATATTTCTCGAACCACGAGAAGAATAGATTCAATAATTTTGAAGGCGGTATTTAGACAAATTCTCGAACCACGAGAAATAAAAATTTATATAATGTGATTCGTATATTTTTCCCGAACCACGAGAAAAAGAAATCTGAATTTATACGGTGAGGTTTCTAAATATTAATTCTCTAACCACGAGAAAAAATTCATTTGTTTAAATTGAGTCTCATTTGAGAAGCCTTCTCGAAGCACGAGAATTGGGCCAAACTTCTATATAAAAACCCTTAAATCTTCTAAATCAGCACTTTTTTTGCCTTTTTTAAAAAAAAGTCGGACAAGTTTTATGGAATTTTTGACTTTTTGCGTCTTAGTATAAAGAGATCTTGTAAACGATCTTCTTTATCCCATGTAATAGGTGGCTAATTCACTGCTTATGAAGGGCTGATGGGATTTGAAATTTTATTTTATTATTAAATTTTATACAATGGTAAAGGTAATTGAACAGATATTGCAGGATTTTAAATCCGACT
>CALCSX010000360.1 GCA_937894165.1 uncultured Saprospiraceae bacterium
TCGCAATATTGTTATACACATAATTGCCAAGTGATGCTCTTCCTGCGAAGGAAAAATCAAATGATTTGTATGAAAAATTACTTGTGATACCTAAGGTATAGAATGGCGCGGGCTGTTGCGCAGCATATCTATCATCTAAATCTACAACACCATCACCATTTCTATCTGCAAATTGTCCTTCAAGAAGGTTGCCAACCTCATCGTACAATTGTTCATAAACCAAGAATGTGCTAGGCGCTTGTCCGACAGTGTGTATTTGAATTGTATTTCCAACTCCTCCGGAAATTCCTCCCGTAGGCAATCCCGGAAAATCAGGATCATCAGTAGTTGTTAATTTTGTTATTTCATTGACATTATAGGCAATATTTAAGCCCAAATCCCATCTAAGGTCAGTTTTTGACAATGGTGTAATGAAAAGCCCCAATTCCACCCCTCTGTTCACCATATTTCCAATGTTGGTGTTGACGAGGTTGGTAAGGTTGGAACCTGCGGGCACTGTTGCCAATACCAATAAATCTTCTGTTTTTCTTTCGTACACATCTATTGTTCCATAGAGTTTATTTCTAACTATTGAAAAATCTAAACCTAAGTTCGTCGTAGTAGTTTCTTCCCACTTTATGTTTCTATCATAACCACCCGGGCGGAAAGTATTGAGGAATTCATCGCCTATCTGGTATTTTGCATTGTTTAAGCTTCGAAGGTATCTCGCTTGATATTCATAATAAGAACCTATTGCTTGTTGACCTGTAACACCCCAACCTGCTCTGAATTTTAAATTGTTGAAATAATTTCCATCATTATCGATCAACTTGTAAGCACCGGCAAAAGCGGGAAAAATTCCCCATCTGTTCTCAGGAGCAAAACGTGAAGTGGCATCGCCTCTAACAGTTACAGTCAATAATAGTCTGTCCTTGTAAGCATAATTTACCCGACCAAAAAGAGAAAGTAAATAAAGCTCTTGCTGAACATTATTTCGTTGGATTACTAAAGAGTCGATATTGGCAGCATTGGCTCTTCGGAAGGAATTATCTTCGAAAAATCTCTGCCAAGAATAACCTCCCATAGCATCAAAGCTATGATCTCCGACAGTTTTCTTATAATTAAGGTAAAATTCGAGGACAGAGTTTATCCGAGTTTGATCATAGGTATTATCAATTCCTCCACCGGTTGTTTCATTGTAAGAAAATGGAACTCTATTCTCTCCCGGTATTCTGGTATAACCCTCTCCATTGGAGTGATCATAACCTAAATTTAAAGTAGCTCTTACATCTTTGGCAAAAGGTAATCTGTAATCTGCTGTGAAATTACCAATGTACCTTTGAACGGTTGATCTGTCATCGCGTAAGTTTCTGTCCAAAAGGGCTACAGGGTTGGCAGGTGCGAGAGGTTTTGGAAGTCCTGATTCTTCGAGCCAAAAGTTGTATCCATATGGTCCTTCCGGATCATAAACGGCTTGGGTCGGATCATAGCCGACAGCAGAACCGATGGCACCTCTTTCTACAAATCTATTATTTGAATACATGGCTTTAATGCCGGCATTCACTTGCAGCGTATTGTTGAGGAATGAAGGATTCAGATTGAAAGCACCTGTATATCTCTGGAAATTATCATTGAGAAGCAAACCATTCATATTGGTATAACCAACAGAGGCGCGATATGGCAGATTGGAAACTCCACCTGAAAAGCTTAAATTATGATCTGTACTTACTGCAGTTCTATATATTTCATCTTGCCAATCGGTGTTTGCATCGCCTAAAACACCAAGTGCTACTTCATCATCAGCATAATTGGTCGTGTAAATTTCACGAAATTCATCAGCACTCAGCACATCGACTCTATTGGCTGTTTGTCCGAAGGATACATTCCCGTTATAATTGACACTTAGGGGAGCGGAACCTGAACCTTTCTTAGTAGTGATAAGTACTACCCCGGCAGAAGCTCTACTTCCGTAAATGGCTGTAGCAGAGGCATCCTTCAATACGGTCATGGATTCGATATCATTAGGATTGATGATATTCAAGACGTTTCGATTTCCCGATACGCCATTATTGTCTAAGGGGATCCCATCGACAACTATTAAAGGATCATTTAATGCACTCAATGAAGATTCACCTCGAATTCTTATGCTTGATCCATCATCCGGTCCTCCTCCAGTAGTAATGGCAACCCCAGGCACCTTTCCTGCCAGAAGTTGTTGAGGACTTGTAATGGCACCTTTGTTAAAATCTCTTGAATCTACTGTTTGAAGCGATCCTGTCACATCTTCTCTTTTTACAGTTCCATATCCTATTACAACGACATCGTCAAGTACCTGACCCGAAGAAAGCATTATAAAATATTCATTGGAAGCGTCTAACGATTGCTCGATGGTATTGTAACCTACATAGCTAATTTCCAGGGTCGTGACCTCAGAACTCACGTTAAAAGAAAAATTTCCATCAAGGTCTGTGGAGGTTCCAACTGTCGGATTATTTTTTACTACTATCGTAGCTCCGATCAATGGCTCCTTAGTGTCCCGGTCAGTTACGGATCCGGTAATAGTTCTCTGAGAGAGGGCTTCAAAGCAAACGCCGGTCGCTAAAATTAGGACAAGCAGCACTTTAACCAAATTTAAGGTTACAATCTTCATAAAAAGATAATTTTTATTATTTTTAATAAGAATGACTCCAAAGATAAAATTATTTTTTAGCTTTGTGTATTATATACGCTAACTTTTTTAACAGAACCATAAATTAAATTTAATATGAAATTAAAATTACTTTTTACAACATTGCTATTGTCAATAGGAGTTCTGGCCATGGGTCAGATTAATTCCGTTGGGATAATAGGTGCAGCTACACCCGGGGGATGGGATGCAGATACGGAGATGATTCAAGATGCAGTTGATACGAATTTATGGACATTGTCTGTAACATTAACAACTGATGAAATGAAGTTCAGAGCCAATAATGATTGGACTATTAACTGGGGGAGTATAGATTTTCCTGCAGGTTTTGGTGAGCAGAATGGTCCAAACATTCCCGCTAAGGCCGGCGACTATAATATTACATTTAATTCAGCCACCGGCGAATATCTTTTTGATTTCATTGGTGAGGTAGGAATTATTGGTAGTTCAACACCATTCGGATGGGATAGAGAAGTGTACATGGTAGCTGATGATGCTAACCCGGATCTATTCACAGTTACTTTGAACTTAGTAATGGGAGAAGCAAAATTCCGAGCGGACGGAAATTGGGATTTAAGCTGGGGAGGACCGGACTTCCCGTCTGGCACTGCTACTGTGAATGGACCAAATATTCCGGTGGAAGCAACAGGTAGATATGCTATAAGCTTTGACAGAAGCACTTTGGAATATTCTTTCGTAGAAATCGCATCTTATGAATCTATTGGTCTTATAGGAAATGCTACACCGGGAGGCGATGATGAAGTTACTGCTTTAACGAAGAACAGTAGTGATCCAAATATCTGGGAAGGGATTTTTGAATTTACCGATGGAGGTGCGAGATTTGTTTCGGATAGCACAGCCAATGTAAGCTGGGGAGGATCCGATTTTCCGGCAGGTACAGCAACTGTTGATGGCCCGGAAATACCTGTAAGTGCAGGAAGATATGCAGTGACTTTCAATGCGTCAAGTGGAGAGTACAATTTTGCTGAAGTGATTCCTTTCGAAAGTATCAGTATGATCGGTACCGGCACAGAATTTATGAACTTTGTAGATGATGTTGAAATGACACAATTACCGGGGGATGAATTTAGCTGGAGAGTAAGAGCTTTCTTAGTGGATGGAGAAGTAAAATTCAGAGCTAATAATGATTGGATTTTCAATTGGGGAGCAGGCGATTTTCCTTCAGGTGTAGCCGAATTAGGCGGTGCAAATATTCCGGTTTCTGCGGGTGAATACAGAATTACATTTAATACATTAACGGGCGTATACAGTTTCGAGGAATTGGTGGAATTTGCTGCCATGTCATTAGTAGGAAAATCAGGACCATTCTTAGAGTGGCCGGGAGATGATGATTCTAGAGATACTTATATGACCAAAGATCCGGAAGATGGAAATATTTGGACTCTGAACAGTGTTGTTCTTGTAGATTATGACCCTGATAATGATGGAGGAGTTAAATTTAGAGCTGATGCAATGTGGACTAATAACTGGGGAGCGGAGGAATTCCCTACAGGAGTAGCAGTGCCGAGCGGTCCAAATATTCAACCGGTCGCAGGAACGTACAGTGTGGTATTCAATGCAGCTACAGGAGAATATGTATTCGGTGAGCCGGTTTCTTCAAGAGAAGCCCTTTTAAATCCTGCTTCTATTGATTTGTTCCCGAATCCTGCTCAAGGCATAGTGAATATTAATTTGAACATGAAGGAATTAAGCGGAAATGTGAAAGTATCTGTATTCAATATGAATGGTCAGAGAATCCTAACGCAAAGTTTTGATGCTCATACAACTTTGCAGTTGAATGTTGCTACTTTGATGAACGGAAATTACTTTATTCAAATATCTAATGAGAAATTCTTTGTAGGTAAGAAATTACAGATTATTAAATAATATTAATTTTCTTTTTGGTTTTAAGAATAGGCTCTCCTTCGGGAGGGCTTTTTTTATTGAGGAATTTAAAGTGGAATGCCCATTTTAAAAAATAAAATATTTAAATTTCTCAATAAAATTTCTCGAATTTCGAGAAAAACCAATCACCTTAAAATCACTTTCTCGAATTTCGAGAAAAATCTCCCCATTACATCACCCTATACACCGGATATCGCATATGACTCTTTTCATAATACGGCGAATTTCTATAAATCCACATTAGCTGCGCTCTCGAATCACGAGAAAAAGTCGGATCCGCCGCCCGCATGGCTTCAAATCTCTCCCTCAAAGCCTCATCCTCTTCCAGTAATTTAGCCGCTAAATCTTCAAAAACATAGTCGGAATACCACTCTTTCTGCATCAATACGCCATCAAAAAAATTCCAGTTGAAATAAGAATCCACAGCTATCGGCTCAAGCACTTCCATGATGTATCGGATATTCTCCTGATCCGAATTGATTATATAATCTCCTTCGAACACCTGCACAGGCACTTGCTTGGCTTCCACCTTCACATCACTATGCAGGTAATGCCCTTCATATACCGAATTTCCTGTTTTGTAATCTAAAATATAATAAGCTTCCACTTCCACTGTGCTATCCTGCTCAAAACGCTGCATTTCAACCCTATTCCACTCCAACCTTTCAATAACCTTTTTATATGCCTGAGGAACAATATATGCCTTCGGTTTTTTTACAAAATCCGTATTTTCATAGCTGTCGAAAAATTTAATCTCCTGCTCCCAAATCTCATCTCTGTCATAATATAACCTGTTTCGGCCCGTCACCAAGCTCGGCTTTAGCTTTGCCTTATAACCCTTGAAAGGAATCATTCTGAATTCGCTACTCTTGTGGATTGTGTTCATCGGCAATGAATCCGCAGACATAACGTACGACAGTTCGTCTTTCCGGACTTTCTTTATCGATTCACTGTTCTCATTCATGTATTCCATCACAGATTCAAAGAAAGCATAGGTGCTGTAAACTCTGTCTTCGTAACTTTTCAACATATGGGCTTCCGGAACGAAGGAAAGCGCTTGAAATAAAGCAGCATAACCGGAACTGTATCGCGGCGTTTCATTAAATGCCATAATTCCATTTTCCGGTGTGTCATAGGAAACGACATAGGGACACATTTCCCAATCCTTTTCAGCCATCTTTTGGTACAACTCCGGCATCATTTCGTCCTTTAACAGCTTTCCCAAATGTGGTCCTAATTTGGTAGATTCCGTTGGCAACATCGTCATCGTATAAGTGTAATCCGCACCATTGCTGGTATGTGTGTCAATAAATACATCAGGTCGCCAAACACTGTACATTTGATTGAAAGTAGCTGCATTTTCTGAATCACATTTGATAAAATCCCGATTCAAATCCAAATTCTGTGCATTCCCCCTGAATCCATATTCTGCAGGCCCATTCTGATTGGCTCTGCTGTACTTCCCTCTGTTCAAAACCCCGTCAATATTGTACATTGGAATAGCAATAAATACAATCTTGTCCAAAACGCCTATCCATTCTTTTTTTTGAACAAGATCTCGAGCAAAAAGCATCGTTGCCTCTATCCCGCAAGGCTCTCCGGGGTGAATTGCATTATTCACAAACATAATAATTCGACCTGAAGCTCTTATCATATCCGGATCTACAACTCCATCTTTTGAAATTATAAGTACTGGCAAAGGTTTTCCAATGTCTGTGTTGCCAAATTCCCGATAGCTCACTTCGGTATAGCCCCTGTCCAATCTTTTACAAAAATCGATAACTTCAGCATATGTCGAAGAATAATTTTTATCATTCTCAAAAGGAATACTAAAGTCCTTATTAGACTTGTTTTGTGCCGCCAAGTTTAAATATAAAAATACTAATACTATTGTTACCGTTAAAATACGATGCATAAATTCTTTGGTTTTGATATTCAATGTTAAATATAAAGGTATAAAATTAAGCTTCCGAATTAATAGGAGACTTTAATACTTTCGTCTGCTAAAATGGTAGCTTGATATATTTTTTTTCAAATCATTCCTTTCTTTCAATCCAGCCAAAACAAAAAAATCGTAATATTATGCCGGACATAGGAAGAGAAATTTATGGAAGATAGACAAGAATTTATGAATAGACAGATTGATGTGTCCCAATTACCCGATTATAACGATATACATCCTGTCAAAATTGGCAAAGCGCTCCTGAAAAAGAATAGGCTGAATACTTTGATATTTTACCTAGTCGTCCTTATTGCTTCAGCTTTATTTCTATGGATAAGCGGACAGTGGGGAGAATACAAATGGATCTACCTACTCGGGATTCTTGTTTTTACGATATTTATCGCCTTGATTTTTTATGTCCAATACCTCAATTGGGACTCTATGAAATACGCTATGCGGATGAAGGATATGTATTTCGAAAAAGGCTGGTTTTATAATATGAAAGTGGTAGTTCCTTTCAATCGTATTCAACATGCCACAGTCGTCGAAACCTTTATGGACAAAACATTCGGGATAGCTCAATTGAAAATTTATACTGCAGGCGGAGGCTCATCAGATTTAATTTTGCCCGGCTTGACCCCGACCGAAGCGAATTCCATCAGAGATTTTATACTCAAAAAAGGAGAATCGATCGATGAAGAAGAGTGATATTGATCTTTCCCTCCCGCAGCGTCAATCGGCTTTAGCCATCATTCTGGCCTTTGGTATCACGATGGGCAGGCTGATAAGTTCTCTATGGATATTTTTGGTACTGATATTTTTGGATGCAAAAAATAGAAATTTGCTGTTATATTTTGGTGCATTTGCTGCCATCATGATTATAGTAGCCATTTTTGCTGTTTTATGGTATTATCGATACACTTATCGCATTACTGCCACTGATCTGATAATAGAAAAAGGAATTCTCAATAGAAGTAAGACAAGCATACCTTTCGAAAGGATACAAAATGTCAACTTCACACAGAATATTCTCCATCAATTCCTCAATATTACGGGTCTAAAAGTGGAAACTGCCGGCAGCGCCAAAGCTGAAGCCAGCATTCTCGCATTGCCCCTCCCCTTGGCTGCAATAATCCGAGACCAGCTATTGTCCAAATCAAAAGCGCACAAATCCGATTCCAATCTCCTCGAAACGGAAGAAATTATACCGGAAGTTGAATTGATAAAGCTCGATCTTTTTATGTTATTCCGCATCGGGCTCTCAGCAAACCATTTGGGCTCAGCTATCCTGCTTTTTTTCCTGGGATTGGGCTTTGCAGAAAGAATTGGCGAGGTTCTGGGCTTCGATATTTATAATAGTTTGGCAGATCTGATAGTCTCCATTTCTATGGGTGTGATATTTGTTGTGCTTCCTTTCGTTTTGGTGGCTTCCGTGATCTATTCTATTGTTAGAATATTCATTAAATACTACGATCTCAAGGTGGTTAAAAAGCGAAATACCATCATTGTATCTCATGGTCTGACCAAGAAAAGAGAAAAAACCCTTTTCACTTCCAAAATTCAAATTCTCACCTGGAAAACTAATTTTGTCAGAAGGAAAATGGGCTTCGGTGTGATCGATTTCAGCCAAGCCTCTTCTGATGAAAATGGTTCGAAAGACATGATCACCATACCCGGCTGTTCCATTAATCAAAGAGACGAATTGCTTCAAATCTTAAAACTCAACCTGGAATTTGACAGGGGCACCACATTTAATAAGGTTTCTATCATGTATTTCATCCGAAATCTAATAATTAAAGGATTTTTTATCTTGATAGGCGCGACAGCACTTTTGAAAATTTTCGTGGAATGGAATATGATATTCATACTCCTCCCCTTCATAATCCTAGCTTGGTTTTTATTTATGAGAGCCTCCTATCGCAATCTAGGATATTATTTCAATGATGATGTGTTAGTCAAAAAGTCCGGTGTGTATGACATCTCCTTCGAGCAAATTCAATGGCATAAGATTCAGTCAGTTAACTTTAAAACTACGCCATTCCTTCGAAGAAGAAATTTAATCACCATCGTATTAAGCACTGCGGGAGGCAGTATTGACCTTCCATTCCTGCCCAAGGATGTCGCCGACAATATCATTAATACAGCCCTCTATAAGGTAGAGTCAAGCAATAAAAAGTGGATGTAACAAATGTTGGGAAGAAAACTAATTAAAAATATCTCTGATAAGAAAAGTTCAAGGACAAGACTTTCGAAGTATTTGAATCTAAGGAGTTTATAGGAAATAAATGACTGATTCAAATACGAGAGTAACGCAGTAATTGGACTTTTCTTGCAGAGACTAAACTATGAACCAGCCTTCCACTTAATATTACAGCCCAAGCTAGGTCTCTGATTAGGATCAATTTCTTGTCTGTTAATTAAGGCCTCCAATGCTGCCCGCAAATCTTTCCCGTTGACAGGGTTTTCATTGAAGGGGCGGCTATCGTCCAATTGCCCCCGGTAGACCAACTTCATTTCGTCATCAAATAAATAGAAATCCGGCGTACATGCAGCTTCATAGGCTTGTGCAATTTCCTGCGTCTCGTCGTAGAGATAAGGGAAAGGGTATTGCATCTTCCTTGCCATTTCTGCCATCTTCTCAGGTGAATCCTCCGGGTAATTTTCTGCATCATTAGAATTGATGGCAACAATGGAAATCCCTCTATCCTTGTAATCATTTCCGATACGTACCAATTCCTCATTGACATGAATGACATAAGGACAATGATTGCAAATAAACATCACCAGTGTGCCGACATCGCCACGCAGATCATTTAAAGCCACATCTTTCCCTGTCAAAGGCTCCGGGAGCGTGAAATAAGGTGCTACATCACCTAGCGGAATCATATTCGATGGAGTACGTGCCATATTATTTCTTTTTCCGTCTAAACATCATATCTAGTCAGCTTTGTTTAAAATTACAAAAAAAGCTTGCCTCAACAAGAAACAAGCTTTTAATTATTTTTAAAAGAATGATATTCCTCTATGATCCTCTCTTTCCCTTACCCATCATTTGCTCAATTCCGGATATAAATTGATCAGCACTAGGTGTATATCCAGTCCTGCCTAATTTCTCAATTACAAATTGTCCATCCTTGTCTTTCTCAACATTGAACATCCAAACAGTTGGATATCCTGTCACCTTGAAATTCCTAGCTAAACTGTTGTTTTGAGCGGCAATGTTTTGCGGTAATTGTTTTCTTTTAGGAAAATCTAACTCCAATAATATAACATTATCCTTAGCCCATTTTGTAAATTCCTCTTTCGCGAAAACATCTTTCGTCAGCTTAATACACCATCCGCACCAATCACTTCCTGTAAAATTGGCCATAATTGGCTTTCCTGTTTTTTTATGAAGCTCGTATGCCTCGTCTAAGCTAACCATCCAGCCTTCATTATGCGCTTTGTATGTCTCCTGAGCATTTAAAATAAAAGTGAACATGATGAAGGTGAAAATCGCAGTAATCCTTTTCATAGGTATTTTTTAATTTATTGATTTATAAGTGAATTCACATACCAAAAATAGAACATTAAATACGGAAGATATTAATTTTCCCTATTTTTTTAATAATTCTAAGACTTATTTAACTCATTGTTAAGATTTCAGCTCAATATTTTACTCAAAACGCAGGTAGTAATCAAATAAGTAGGCTTTACACCTTCCGCCCCCAATGAGCCACTTGCCAAGGTCTGCCCCGAAATTAAAGGATTGTCAGAAGCATAATAAGCATATCTTAATACCACATCTGTCGCTATGCTACGTCTTATCTTAGATGCGGATTGTATAGCCTTCTGATAGTGCGCTCCCTCCATTTCCAAACCCACAGCATTCCAAGAGGATTTGTGAAAATATTTCAAAATATCCTTATTCTGCAAAGAGGTACCTAAAACAGTAATCATCGCTCCTTCGAAAACCCGCAAACCATGCCCTTCGAAATCCGAAGACTTCAGCTCATTGTCCACAGGATAATTATCAGCTGTTCCTTCAAAAACATGTGAAGTCGCTATCATAATATCTCCTTTGCCACCTTCCAGAATGCCGGCCTTTCCCATAATAGAAATAGATCTGACATCCAATGGAACTTTGGTATCTTCATATAGATAGGGCTTCAACAATTCGTCCATAAGCTCGTACGCCTGCTCTCCAAAGGCATAGTCCATAACGATCAATATTGGCTTCGCTTTCTCAATTTTTTTCCGGTCATATTTAATTTCCGCAGGAAGCAAATTCAAGTCCATTTTTTCGATATCCACGATCTGCACTTTAATATTAGTTCCCGCCGTATCATCCACCGTAATCATCCCATTCTTATGAGCAAAATTGTCGACTTTGGATCTCAATGCTACATTATCCGGCAATGAAAATTCTGTGGCAATATTTTCCAAGGTTCTGTTTTTCGCCTCCTTCCCCAATGCCGCCGCACCATACAAACTGTTCATCACACTATGCAGATTCGCACTGATGATGTGAATCTGCCGATTTAATAATCCCTTTTGGTGTAAAACGTTCTTGATAGCCTGCGCCCAAGCCTCCCCGTAAATATGATGACCCACCTTTTCTCTCAGTGTCGTGGAGAAGGTGATTTCTCTGCTGAGATCTTCATTTTTTTCGTCAATAGATCTCTTTCCCAGCCAATATGCGATGTGAAACAGATTATTGACCTTGTCAGAGCGTTCGAATTTATTACAGACTTGCACTATTTCGTCGTAATTTCGATTCAAAATCGTGCTCAGATAAGTATATGCCACCTCTTTGTTGAATTCCTGATCTTCTGTTTCTGATAATACGATGGATTCCAGTTGGCGCCACTCTCTTCTCGCCCGCCCTTTATAATCGGTACTATTCCTCCTTATCTTTTCCGCCTCATTATACATAAAAGTCAAGTGCGTCAATACATCGTAAATATCCGACCTGCCCCGCGTCATCTCAATAAACATCTGCTCATCATCTATCCTGTAGCAATTCCTCCTCCGCTTCGGTGGTATCAGCACCTCAAAATTAGACCTTTCAAAACCCTCTCTGCTTATCAGCCTCACAAATCTACACTCCTCTATCCCCTGCGGCAATCGCTGAAAAATATACAACAAACCCTCCAATTCCACACGCTCATTATCTCCAATGCATCCATAAATCTCAGGCTGTAAAGTCAACATGGCCTCTATCAGAGCCTCCCCCGAAACCCCCATCGGTTTGTAGGAGCCACGAATGAATAAATGCCGCATGGCAATATACAACCGTTCAATAGCCGCCCTCGATTCCTGCGCCCTTGTTTGCTTTTCGATTAAACTCTCCATCTCTTGTAGATTTTTATTGATAAAAGAGCCTAACTCTTTTAATGTTTATAGTCCTGCCTTAATTCTATTGCCCCCCTCTGCTATTATTCATCACATTGGGATCTATAGATTGAGCCTTGGCATGCGCGCGGTTGGCTTCTTCTATATTTCCCATAATGCCATAAGCAGATCCCAGATTAAACCATGCACCGGCATTGTCAGGATCTAATTCTACTGCTCGCAAAAAGTAAGCCAAAGCTTGCGCGTGATTTCCCGAAATTCCGCTTGCCACACCCAAAAGTCTATTGGTATCATAGTCATCTGGATTCATCTCGTAGGCCTTATTCAGATATAGAAGCGCTTTCGTCAGATCCCCTTGTTCTTCCCCGAAGTATTGCCCGGCTCTCCTGTACGCCAAGTGTAAATTATTCAGACCTTCTCTGTAATTGGGGTCCATTTGCAAGGATTTCTGATAGTAGGCAATCCCCTCTTCATAATTATTGAGATAAACATTGGCATTGCCCAAAAGTAAATAGGCATTTTTGTAGGTAGGATGAATTTCTATTGCCCTTTTCAGATGGACGATAGCCTGATTTAGCAAATCCACATCCCTGATTTCCTTGTTTTCGGTAGCTATTTTAATTTTTTCACCACCGACTGCATTTTGCAACTTAGCGCTCCGCTTCGATATCTCCGCATCATGAATAAACAAGCTTGCATTGTCATACCAGACCTTATTTCGATCGACAGTTTTGTAAGAATATAAAATTAATAATATTGCTGTTGCCAGATAAAAATACATTTTCCCTACATGAAGTAATTTGTATAGCAACCATGACAAGACCAGCGCAAAACCTACCGATGGCATAAACACAAATCGCTCCGACATATTCGTCCCTACCGGAAATAACAAATTGGACACAATCGAAAAGGTTATAAGGAAAAACAGCACTGAATAGGCAGGAATATTGCTCTTATTTATATTTCTCAATGCCCAGATAGCTCCACCAACATATAAAATGAAGGAAATAATCACCATCGGATTCGACCAGCTCATAATATCGATATGCCGGGGATAGTAATCATGGGTCAAGGGATGCGGAAAAATGAGCAATTTAATATACATGCCCCAGGTGTAGACTATCGTCGCCATTTTCTCCGAGAAATTCATCACCACATATCGTCCTTCCTCTAATTTCAGAAAGGGATTGTTCATCAATTCCATCGGTACGCCATCAGCTCCCAGACTTCCTATGACATTCCAACGGATCAGTAGAAAACTTATCACCGGGATAGCCAATGAAAGCACAGTCAGAATTGGGTTAAAACTCCATTTTTTCCTAAAAAACCAGGCACTCAAAGGCAAAATAGCAAGGAAGGTGATGGAATTTTCCTTTGCCATCAAAGCGAGAAAGAAAATCGGTATGATTAGGATCAGGTAGAAGTTTTTTTGCTTATCAATGGCTTTCATATAACAATAGAGGGCAGCCAAACTGAAGAAAAGCGCCAGAATTTCATCTCTTCCCTTGATATTGGCGACCACTTCTGTATGAATGGGATGAGCCGCAAAAATGACCGCAGCTAGAAATGCCAGTAGCCCCGCCGTCTCCCTCCATCGAACTCTCAGCATTATTAATAGGACAAAAAATAATAGAACATTGGTCAGCGAATACCATAAAACATTGAAAAAATGACCGACATATGGCGTTTTCCCAAATGCTTCTCTTTCCAGAACAAACATTACTAAGGAGAGCGGTCTGTACCTGCCACCGGAAACCAATTGAGCTTTCCCCTCCTCTTTAAAGAACCCAAAAAAAGTATCTTTCGTCAAAATACCCCCCAATCCTTCCATTCCCTCCTGCGTAAATTGATTTTCCGTAATGACGATGGCATCATCCAGCGCATATTGATGCGTCAAAGTATTGGCGTATAACAGGAAGGATAATAGGAATATGATGAGGCCTGACAGAAGGTAATTCTTTGAAAATCCGAAAACTACATTAGCCTTCGATTTCTCTGCACTTGGTTTTACTTTTTGTGTGGCCATAGCTTCAGTTAAAATTCAATCCAAAGTACAAATATTTCCATTCTTCACAAAAATATATTTGTGTGATGGCTTCTAAAGGGATCCAGGTATACTACTTTATACAATGTCTCTGCTAAGAAAAGTTCTGGGATATATGTTTTTGTAATGGTTAATAGTTAATTATAAATGAGAGAAAATTCATGTTTTCATTTAACTCTGCGGGAGGGAGTGCCCCTTTTAGGGGGTTAGGGGGCGAGTAAAGCCTTTATCAATTAAAAATGATAAATGACTGATTGGAATGTGAGAATAAAGCAATAACTGTGCTTTTCTTACAGAGACTATGGGCGTGCCCCCTGCTCCTTTCATCCGCAGGCGTCGGAGTGTTGTGGGGTTCCGTCTGCTACCTTGCTGCGCCGGAAGCAGACCTTTCAGCCCTCCACATTCCTCACGCGGGGGTGAGTGGGTCGAAACTTCCTAATATGTGCAAACATTAAATATGTTTTTGGTAATATATGCCTGAAAACCTGTATTAACATAGCTTACTTTTGAATCATTCAAACAATCAAAAAAATTAGTATTATGAAAAATTTACAAATTCTACTCGTAATAGGTTACTTACTATTGAGCAATATTGTTTTTGGACAAAATTCTAAGTTGATAAAGGTTCATCAATTTAATAATAAAACAGAACAAGGTTATTTACATACACTTAGCACAGATACAATTACATTGACTAGAACCTTAAATGTCCATTCCAAAAATCAATTATTACATCACTACCCAATAGTAAATGTTCATTCAGTTACTATTAAAACTACACCAGATTTAAGACCTCTCGGTATAATTGGGGGTGCATTTTTAGGAGCAGTTCCCGGATTGTTAATTATCAATGATGCAAGTAATCTAAATGGAATTGAGGCTTTATTGGCAGGTCCTTTTCAATTGGGTATTGGCTTTACAGTAGGATTACTTGGAAGTATAGGTGGGGCAATTTTGGGGGCAGTTTTAACCAAACCAAAATTACAAAATATTGATATTTTCGGTCAGAAAGACATTTATAATAAGAACATGGAAAACATCAGAAAATACGCATATTAAAATTTCCCTTTTTCACTAGACACAAAAGAGTTTTCGGATATAATTTCGAAAACTCTTTTTTTATTTGTGAAATGTATTTAACACATCTATATTTGATAGATTACAATCAGTATTAGAATTAATAAAGGTGAATGACTTGGTTAAAGAAGGAATACTCCTCGATCGAGGTGTAAAGTTTGGCAACTATAACCTTGGATACGACGGCAAGGGCAATGCCCTTAGCATGATGGGCTCCGCCCTCTCCTACAACCCGATCAATTTACCAAAAGTCATCTCCACCTCCACCGGTGAAGAAAGAATTTGGTACACTATGAATGGTGAGAAGTTCAAGATAGTGACTGATACCGAAGTTATAGAAGATGATGAACCCATTACAGAAACTAAGACGAGGTATCTTGTCCAAGGTTTCGAGCTGGCAGATGGAGGTGCTGTTCACTCCTTCAACTTCGGAGATGGTCGTGTTCTGATGCCGGGCGGAGAAGACACGCTAGCAGTGCCTCGTG
>CALCSX010000361.1 GCA_937894165.1 uncultured Saprospiraceae bacterium
AAAGTATTTAATTTAGCGCAAATGCGGGTCGTGCCCTTTCGGAGTTTCGTACTGCCCTCCACTGCGTTGCAGCAGTACCATCCTCGCCTCGCTCTATGCTCCTCTTATGGAGGATGTCCTCCAGGCAACTCACGCGGGGTTCAGATTTTCAAAACGTTATAAATGATAACAGCATATGCAACCCTTTATGACCCTTTAGTAAATTTATACAATTCTTTTTACATTCATTATTCTCCACACCAAAATTAGCGCATGTTTGTAAATGTGCCACTCAAAAAATCCTATCAATTCCCCAAATTTGCAGTCGTAAGATTTTCTTATGTGTTATCAAATACATCATTTGGAACTACAAATGACCTAAGCGAGGTCAAACTATGTTAGAAGAAATATATTAAAAACTATAAGGTTTTGGCGAGTTTTTTGCCCGAAGGAAGCAAAAAACATGACAAAACCCGGTTATAGAATGGCTTGGTTCTTTTAATGCTTTAAAATCCGCCATTTATATACATTTTTAACTTCTTACGTTAAAATTTTACAAGATTGAAAACAATACATCTTTCATATTAATATTTAATTGTAATTTAGTTAGTGGATCTTTCATTATCCTAAATATTGGTTGAAAACAAACCTTAATGGCTCCTAAAAAATCATTTATTTCTTCTATCATCGGGAAATTACTCATTGCTTTCTTGGTGGGTCTGGCAACTCTTTTCCTCATAAGGATTGCGAGCGATTACGTATTTGACCAACTTTCTACAGACATTGACCAACTTTCACAACCCAACGAGCGCCTTATTTTACTCAATACCCTATTTCGTGATATTTCTCAATTAAACCAACTTCAAAGGGAAGAAACACTCAAAGGTCAACGGCGACCTTCGGTAACATTCCTTAGAGAAAACGAAAGAACGGCAAAAACCCTCGATACATTAAAGGTAATGCTCGCCCACGACTCCATTCAGGTAGAAAGGATGGAGGAAATCGAACTTCTACTCGATAAAAGAGAACGCCTTTTCATGGAATTCCTTGAGCTTAATTTTAAATCTCAGAAGGATCCGGAAATTCTTAATATCCTGGAGGAAATGTTGGCCGATACCTCCCGCTTTGACACTTCCTCTATCGATCGTCAGGTAGTCACTAAACAGGATAAGAAAGTAGTCACAACTATTGAATTGGACACCCTTCCCACTGAAAAACCAAGCTTTTTCAAAAGACTTTTCGGCAAGGACAAAGAAGAAATACAGGACAATATAGTCAAAAGAGAAACGCAGATCCGGGAAGAATTGCTTACTACTACTGACACCATTCCCGTAAGTTCCGAAGATCGGGTTTTACTGGAATTGGTGAGAAGCACACTGGACAGCATTTCTCGTACAAGAGCTGTGCAGCAACGCGAAATACAATTGCGGGAGTACGAAATCGTTAATGCCAATAGCTTCCTTGTTCAGCAGACCCTGCAGATTATCAAAGATGTCGAGGATGTAGAACTTCAAAATATGCAACAAAAAGTTTCAAGTTCCCTGGGGCTCGCAAGCGAATCTGTCGATACTTTGAATCTTATAGCTGTCATATTTATAGTCATCTCCGCCATACTTCTGGCATTGACTGTTGTGGATATCACGAAAAGTCACAATTATAGAAAGGAATTGGAGAAAGCTAAGCTCGTAGCCGAGGAATTTAGTGAAGCGCGACAAAGATTTCTTTCAAATATGAGTCACGAAATCCGTACACCTCTTCAATCTATAATCGGTTATGCTGAACAAGCGCGAATAAAACAATATGCAGATCTCAATGATATCAATGCCATTTTTTACTCTTCCGAACACCTGCTCCATATTGTCAATGAGATTCTCGATTACAGTAAAATTAACTCCGGCAAGTTTACTTTCGATATTAAACCTTTCGAATTAGGGGCTTTATTGAAAGAGGTGGTGGCTATTATGAGACCACAGGCATATAAAAAGTCAATAGAATTGATTTTGGAATTTGATTCCACTGAACCTGTTTATGTGGAAGGGGATTCAATGCGGCTGAAGCAAGTCTTGTTCAACCTCTTGGGCAATGGCATCAAATTTACTGAAAAGGGATTCGTTAAGCTGCATGTTGATACCATTCCATTCGGCAACAAACTGAATTTGAAGTTTTCGGTGCAAGATACAGGGATGGGAATAGCAAAGGACAAATTAGGTTCAATTTTCGAGAAATTCACTCAATCAGGTCAGGAAATCTCAGAAAAATATGGCGGCACAGGCTTAGGGCTGACGATTGCGAAAGCCTTAATTGAAAATCAGGGCGGGCATTTAAGCGTGACAAGCAAGCCGGGGGAGGGCTCCGTATTTTCCTTTAACTTACCATTAAAACCAGTGGAAAATATTCCGCAGGAGCTATTACAGGAAGAAACGGACATCCGGAATGTCGGAACTGTTTGGCTGGCCGATGACGATCCGCTCATTTTAAAACTGAGTTCTACTATACTTAAGAAGAAGGGCATATCTCATCGATGTTTTGAGTCGGGAATTCATCTATGGGATGCCTACGAAGCTGAGCAGTCAGAAGTAAATATTTTCTTCTTAGATATGCGTATGCCGGGAATGTCAGGTGCTGAATTGTGCGAAAAATTGAGGAAGAGCACCAATAATGATCCGAGTATAAAAATATTTGCTTTGACAGCTCAGGTGTTGCCGGAGGAGCGCAAGCAATTATTGAATAAGGGATTCAATGCTATCCTGATGAAGCCATTCCGGGAAAAGGACCTTGTTAATGTATTGAAGACCCTGGATAACCCCACTCAGGATGATCCTACTACAGTTGAGAACGGAAGTACGGTTGAAGATTTCGAGTTTGATATCGATAAAGTCCAGGCGATGACCTTTGGTGACCGTGAGCAGACCTTGGAAATACTTGAAATTGTCATTGAGGAAAGTAAAAAAGATCTCGAGCGAATGCGCATTTTATTGGCAAATTCTGAACGGGAGGAATTAACGCTTTTGATTCACCGGATGGCGGGTAGAGTTTCTCAAATAGGAGCAAAATCGCTTTCTTCGGAATACAGGAAATTGGAAATTCAACTGGAGGAAAACATGGACTTAGAAGTATTATCCTCTATTATTAAAGAATCTCTGTTGAAAGGTCTAAATTATATTCATTTTTTAGAGACATACGTTAGTAATTATACCAAGGGGGAAGTGACTTAGCCTATAAATCAATATTGTATTTCTCTAATTTATTATACAGTGTTTTTCGATCTATATTGAGCAATACAGCCGCTTTTGATTTGTTGTACTTAACCTTTTCGAGGGTTTCTATAATTAACTTCTTTTCATTTTGCTCTTGAATTGCTTTAAGATCAGTTTCGCTTTCTCTCAAGATATCTTTTCTATCTAGAGAAAGTATCATGTCTTCTGGTAAAAGGTCAATAGTTAATGTGTCATGATTTGCTAATAGCACCATCCTTCTTATCACATTTCTGAGTTCACGTAAATTCCCCGGCCAATCATATCTTCTAATTATATCCAAGGTTTCCGGCGACAGTTTTTCAACATCTTTATCCAAATCGATATTTGCCTCCCGAACAAAATGATCTATAAATAAGTGCAGATCCTCACCTCTGTCTCTCAGCGCCGGAACTTTAATCTTGAACTCGTTGAGACGATGATACAAGTCCTCGCGAAAGCTATCCTCTTTTACTGAATTTAAGAGACTGTCATTGGTAGCTGTAATTAACCTGACGTTGATTGGAATTCTTTCATGACTTCCGACAGGTTGGATGATCTTTTCTTGTATAGCTCTCAACAGTTTGACCTGCACTTCATAGCTTAGATTCCCCACCTCGTCCAAGAAAAAAGTACCACCATTGGCCATTTCAAATTGACCCTTTTTGTCATGCAAAGCACCGGTAAAGGCACCTTTGCTATGTCCGAAAAGTTCGCTAGCGGCCAGATCCTTCGAAAGTGCACCGCAATCTATGGCCACGAAAGGCATATTTTTTCGTTTGCTCTGGTCATGGATAGACCTTGCTACGTTTTCTTTTCCTGTACCACTTTCGCCTTCAATAATTACCGCCATATCGGTGGGAGCAACCAGTGCAATGTATTCATGCAATTTTTTGGAAGTTTCACTCCGACCTTTCACAAATTCAGATGGAGATTCCTTCTGATCTGCTTTTGGAATAATTTTCTCGGATTTCGAGTTTAAGGCCTGTTCTATTCTCATCAAAAGCTCATCAGGATTGATAGGCTTGGTAATATAATCGAAGGCGCCTGATTGCATCGCTCTAACAGCTATTCGCACTTCGTTAAAACTTGTCATTACAATGGTCGGGGCATTTATACCATTTCTGCGAAGATTACTTAGCAATTCAAGTCCGGTACCATCCGGTAATTTATAATCAAATAGAAATAAATGATAAATATTTTTTTCTGAAAGCTTTTCTCCGTCGGTTTTATTAGCAGCACACTCCACTGAAAAACCTTTTTTCTTAAGAAATACTTCAAGTATTCTAGCAAAACTTAAATCATCTTCTACAATAAGAATTTTAGTCATCTCTCCCTCATATTAATAAAACATAAAAGTACAAAAAAAGCCAGAGACTTTTCTCCGGCTTTATCCTAATTCAATAGGTTTTTGGTGTGAAGGTTACTCAATATTTAATTCTTGCAAAATCTTATCGTCTTTATAGTAAATAAGATCCTTAATATCTTTGATTTGCTAATTATCATTTATTTATAATTTATATATAAGCAATTTTGTGCCAAAAAATAGAGGAAATATAATTTATTAATTATCAGTAATTTATACTTTAGGGGCACAATGAAGGGTGTAGAATGCAACTACAAACTGTGGAGTATTTCTACATTTTTTTTTCACAATTTTTATCTAAAGCAGATTCCAGGAACGATCTAGACAGTTTGGACTGGATTTGGACATTTGGACAGGAAGCTATAGTTTTGATTGGAATTTATTACTAACTTGATTTTACCATAGTTGGATTGTGGAGCAAAACACACAAGAAGCTTATTCGAAAAACCCCACAAGACATATAGGCGTACCTTTAGCCATAAATTTCACAGTCCACAGCTCACAGCAAACACCCAGCAGTTGGGAACAATTAACACTTAACAAATTCCTTTTCATCGATAATATTCCCCTTTCAGTCTGAAATTTAATGGTCATCTCAGGAAAAAATCGTAATATAGAAGTATATTTATAAAAACATAAAAAACAATCTATGATACCATTTCTTATTTTTGTAGCTGTACTACTTTTAGTTGGCTTCTATGCTGTTGGAATTTATAATAAGTTAGTCAGAATGCGGACGATGATGCAAGAAGGCTTTAGCGGCATCGATGTCCAATTGAAAAAGAGGCACGATCTCATCCCTAATCTAGTCAATACAGTCAAAGGCTATGCTAAGCACGAGCAAGAAACTTTTGAAAGGGTGATGGAAGCCCGCGCCAAGGCAATGGGCGGAACTATTTCAGGCGATATCGACCAAGTAGCTGCAGCACAGAACGAACTGACAGGTGCCATCGGTCGCTTATTTGCTGTAGCAGAAAACTATCCAGAATTGAAAGCTGATGCCAATTTCCGTCAATTGCAGAATGAGTTGTCAGCCATAGAAGGTGATATCGAAAAGTCAAGAAGGTATTACAATGCCACTGTCCGAGACAACAACATCGCTGTAGAATCCTTCCCGAGCAATATCATTGCTAATATGGGTGGCTTTACCAAGGGTCAATTCTTCGAATTGGATAACACGGCCGAGAGAGTTAATCCTACAGTAAGCTTTTAGTCCTATGAAGTATTTTGTATCCCTGCTTCTGGTATTTCTTTCCACTTTTGCTATTGCGCAAGAGCAGATCATCTCTTATGATGTCGATATTACTATAGCGAATGAAGACAGGATTACGGTAGTCGAAAAGATTAAAGTAAGAGCGGAAGGGGTGTTTATTAGAAGAGGTATTTACAGAACGCTGCCCATCCTGCGACCTAATAAAAGTAACAATAACGAACCGGCTCCTGTCAACATCCTCTCCCTTACCCGCGATGGCAAGAAGGAGAAATATAAAACGGAAAGGTCGAGTCAAGAACTCACAATTTATTTCGGGAGTGAAGATGTCATTCTGGATCCGGGCATTTACGAATATGAGTTCACCTACGAAACGCAAAATCAGATCAGCTTTTTCGATGATTACGATGAATTGTATTGGAATATTGTAGGACACCATTGGTCTTTTCCGGTGTTGGCCTACTCCGCAACCATTCACATGCCGGAGGGGGGCGAATACATTCAAGGTGCTTGTTATTCGGGTGCTTATGGCGCCAATGCATCAGATTGTACGCTAAGCGTTTCGCCGGACAAAAAAACCGTGACTGTCGAGAGTACAGCCCAACTTTATCCGCAGCAGGGAGCGACTATTGCAGTAGCTTGGACCCAGGGCGTAGTGGAGAATAATTTTTCAACGAAATTGAATAAAAACGGGGTCAATATCACTTTATTCATCATTTCGCTACTCATTTTTTTGGTTTTAGCTTACAATTGGTGGAAAAAGGTAGGTGTAGATCCTCCCACGAAGCCCGTAGTGCCATCCTGGACTCCACCGCAGGATATGAGCCCGGCCGAAATTAACTACATCCGATACAGAAATGTCAGTAATACGACCGTCAGCTCAGCGTTGGTCAATGCTGCCGTCAAAGGAGCATTGAAGATAGAAAGCACCAAGAAGAAGTTTACCTTCATCAAAACCGGAGATTTCGACTCTTTGACCACGGAAGAAAAAGCGCTTTTGGATGGATTATTCAAGTCAGGAGATACTTATACTTTGTCGGAAACCAATTATACCACTTACCAATCAGCACTTTCTTCATTTACCTTTGGATTGAAGGGAAAGATTCATCTGGAGGAGTATTTTAAAACGAATATTAAATATATCTCATGGGGAATTTTATTGCTTTCGGCATGTTTGGCCTTTGCGCTATCCTACGGGAAAGTACCTCTGGTCATGGGCTCGATTGGCGCATATTTTGTAACTTTCTTCGTATTAATATCAGGATTTATTATTGTAAGTTTGCCTTTCTTCATTACGAATTGGTATAAGGTAATTGTTATACCGTTTTTCATTGTGCTTGTATCCGGCTTTATGCTTTTATTTATTTGGTTGTTTTATTACATCGGAAGTCCGATTCTCTATGCGGTTCTTCTGATGATAGCCTCTTTTTGTATAGGTCTCTATGTTTATCTCATCACGGCACCTACGGAGAAGGGTCAGGTTATTACAGCAGAAATAGATGGTTTCAAGATGTATTTGGAGAAGACCGAGAAAGATCTTCTCAACTTTATGACTCCGCCCGAGAAAACACCTGAGTTGTTCGAAAAGTTACTTCCTTACGCTATGGCATTGAAGGTGGAGAATAAGTGGGCCGGTAAATTCAAGGATGTCCTTGCCAAAGCTATTGCCGAAGGCACCTATCACCCGGTTTGGTATGCGGGCAATATCGCACATTTGAGCAATATGAGTAGGACTTTCAGCTCGGCTGTAACGTCTGCGGCACCTAAATCTTCCAGTGGAAGCGGCGGTGGAGGCTTTTCCGGCGGCGGCGGCGGGGGCGGTGGCGGCGGGGGCTGGTAAGAGGTCTTCGACCGTTCGGGGTTCTATCGCCTGACGGCTCGTTCTAACTTCGGCTTCGCTCAGTTACCGGGGTTCTGAGTTGGGGAGGTTCTTGGGATTTGGGAAGGAAATTGGGATTTTGGCTTCGATTGGGACGTCTTCGGCGTGGGAGTCTCCCGCAGATTTCGCGGATTTTCACAGAGAGGGGTTAGGTGAGCGGTTTAGGATGCTTCCGGCATTTGGTTATAGCCACGAATGCACGAATAGCCATTAGCAGGTGGTTTTATGGTTTCAAATGGACGATCACATTATCAAAAGCGACATGGGATGCCTGCGGCATCTGTTAGTGGCTCACAGATTACACGGATTTCACAGATTTGACACAGATGATGAATGCCTGGGGCATTGATTGAGTTCAGTATTTATTTCACAGATTAGGATATGCTTGCAGCATATTTGTTGGATGGCAGACTTAATCTGGTTGTGACCTTTGTGTCTTCCCTTTGTGTCTTTGTGGTAAAGAAATTACACGGGTTAATTTACGTAATAAAATTAATTTGCATTAGAAAAAACTTAATTGTTTTCTTGGGTATCCCCACCACATTCCAAATTAAGCATTAACCATTCCCCCATTAACAATTAACCATTGACAATTAACCATTGACAATTCCCCATTATTTCCTTAGCTTTGAATCCAAAAGTACTTTCAATGAAAAACGAAAAAGACTACATACAGGATATAACTGAAATCCGGGCTATGATGGAGCGCTCCTCGAAATTCCTGTCCTTGTCCGGCGGAGCGGGGATTTTGGCGGGTATTTATGCACTGCTAGGAGCCTGGATAGCGTATAAGCTGTTCTATTTTAACCCTGACGAAATAATTTATCATCAAATTACGGCCGGCGAGATAAGTGCAAGCTTGAGTCGGGTGATTATTCTGGCGGTGTTCATTTTGGTGCTTACAATAGGAACTGCGATTCTATTCTCCTTCCGAAAAGCGCGCAGGAAATCTGAGAAACTGTGGAATGCAACATCACGACGATTGTTGATCAATCTTGCAGTGCCGCTGGGAGCCGGGGGCTTGCTGATATTAATTATGATTTCGAAAGGTGTAATAGGTTTGGTGGCACCGCTAACACTAATCTTTTATGGCATTGCATTGTTCCACGCGGGGAGGTTTACCTACAGCGAAGTCAAGACATTGGGTATCATAGAAATAGGTCTGGGACTCGTCAGCTCCTATTTTATTGGCTATGGATTGCTGTTTTGGGCGATCGGATTTGGTTTGTTACATATAATTTACGGGATTTATATTTACTTTAAGTACGAGAGGTGAAAATATCGATAGAAGGATTACATAAAGCTTTTGACAGCAGAATTCGTCTGGGCATCATGTCGGCACTAGCGGTGAATGACTCACTCGATTTCAATGCATTGAAGGATTACTTGGATCTTACTGATGGGAATTTGGCAAGCCACCTGAAAGGCCTGGAGAAGGAAGAATTCATCGGTGTCAAGAAATCATTTATCGGTAGAAAGCCCAATACCAGATATTTTATGTCGGAAGCCGGAAAGATCGCCTTTGATAATCATTTGAAGGCATTGGAGAAGTTGATTAAGTCGCAGAAGTAGGTTTTTTGAGCTAGGAGCTACTAGCTGTGAGCTGCGAGCTGTGGGCTGCGAGCTTTTTTTCAATTACGAATTAAAAATTACGAATTGTTAGTTCGACGATGTCAATCAGGTTCTATTTTTCATTTTGAGCTGTGAGCCAATAGCTGTGAACCATTAGCTGATAGCTGTGTGCTCGGTGAATTGAAAGCTTCGAGAAATACAATGAAAATCAGCTAGAGGCTAGTAGCTACTTCATGAGACAATAGCGAAAGTCAAAGTTTCCATCTAAGCTTTTCGATTTTTTTCTCGAAATTCGAGAACGCTCCTACCTTTTCCCTTTTAAATGCATCTAGCTATTTAATATAATAGCGAAATGATGCATTAAATTTTACTTAAGTTTCTATTTATATTCTCGATTTTAATCTCCTCTTCGCTTGCAGACCCAATAGCCCGAAGGATCCGGATTTTAATGCATCTTGATTTCCTAATTAAAATTATCCATAGAGACCACAAATGGGTAATTGAGTCGATTAAGTTGCGGAATTATGGACATTATTTGAGAAATGAAATCTCCATTTTGATCAAATTGATCGTTTTACGTAATTTCTCAATTATTTCATATCATATATTTACGTTTTTCAAAATAATTGCTTAGTTTCGATTTAAACTTCAGTTATTTACTGCACGTAAGCGTGTGCATTGCCATTATTTATACTAAACTATCCCTTCGAATTTCGAAACTTTAATTAATTACACATACTCTTCCTATGAGAAAATTATTTACACATTTCTTCCATTTTGCCGATATTTCATTCGTCTTTTTAATATGTTTTTTCTTTGCTGATAGGTCTTACAGCCAAGACTTTATCACTGTTTGGACTTTCACGGACGATGCTCCGGTGATAAGATTTAATGCACTAACTAGTGGAGATGTAAACTATTCCTGGACGACAACTCCGTCTTCAAAAAGCGGTCAAGGGACATTTAATAAAATTGTTGCAGGAAGAGTCACTATTAATAATTTGGAGATTGAGGAGGGAGACACACTTATTCTTTCCATAGCCCCTGATAATTTAAGTCGGTTTTTTTCTGACTACGATCTGCGGAATTCTCCTGAAATTTTATTGGATGTAAAGCAATGGGGCTCAGTCTTGTGGACGAGCATGGAAAATGCTTTTTATTATAGAGAAGAAGTTAATTTTTCAGCAGCAGATCTTCCCAATTTAACTTATGTATACAGTATGAGGAATATGTTTTCTGAGGCGAGTGATTTTAACTCCGATATTTCTTTATGGGATGTTTCGAGTGTAAGCGATATGTCGGGAATGTTTTCATGGGCAGGATCATTTAATCAGGATATAAGTGGATGGGATGTTTCCAATGTGTTTGATATGTCACAAATGTTTACTGCTAGCCTATATTTCAACCAAGATATCGGTGATTGGAACGTATCAAATGTTATCCATATGCGAGCAATGTTCGCATCTGCCGGGGCTTTTAATCAGGATATTGGTAGTTGGAATGTTTCAAATGCATATGATATGAGTTACATGTTTGCGCAAGCAATTTTATTTGACCAAGATTTAGGTGATTGGGACGTATCGAACGTAACAAATATGGAGGCAATGTTTGCACTTTCCAATTTTAATCATTATATAGGAGATTGGGATGTTTCCAATGTAACAAATATAAATACAATGTTTATTAATGCTTATTCCTTCAATCAAGACTTGAGTAAATGGGACGTTTCATCGATCACCGATATGGAAGGACTATTTGCTGCATCAATTTTCAATCAGGACCTGAGTACTTGGAACGTTTCCAAAGTGATCACTATGTCCGGAATGTTTTATTTTGCATCTTCTTTTAATCAAGATATTAGCGGCTGGGATGTTTCTAATGTTATTAGTGTTAATAACATGTTTTCCCACGCTTCCAGTTTCAATCAAGATATCTCCGACTGGACATATCACCCTGATGTACGAATGGATTGGATGTTTGATGATAGTGGTCTTGACTGTGAGAATTATTCCAAGGCGATTTCTGCGTGGAGGAAAAATTCTGCTTTAGCTAATAAAACCATAGGAGTCGAGGGACTTGAATATGGTAGTAACAAAGCAGAAGATAGAACTTATCTAATAGAAGAAAAAGGATGGACCTTTGTTGGTGATGAAAGAAGTGAAGAGGAATGTGGTACAGTGAGCACTAACAGACACAACCTAAGCGGAGGAAAAATTATGCTCTTCCCAAACCCCACCTACTATAGTATCACCATTGAAGCTGAGGCAAAAGAGTTGGAGGGTCTAAGGGTGCTGAATGTCAATGGGCAGGATGTTAGTGGATTAATTTCAATTCAAAGATCCGAAAATGGGATAAATATTGATTTATCGAGATTAAGTCCGGGCATTTATGTGCTGAGAACACCTTCAAATGCTACGAAAGTGATAAAGATGTAAATAAATTGATTTTCAGGCAACGAAAACTGCTGTTTTTAGCTCTTATTAATAGATTCAATATAAGAAGGATTAAAGAATATCCGCGTTAGGATTAAGCACTCTGACATATTTACTTTTCTAGTAACCTGATTTGACCTGTATGGGAAAGTCAGGTTTTTTTCACTTCGACTCAGTGACCTCACTTCGACTCAGTGACCTTATTTTTTTGAGTCGTAAGTGAAAGAGTCGTAAGTCGTAAGTCGGCACTTCGGCTGCGCTCAGTGACCTTGTTTTATGAGTCGTAAGTCTAATTAGTCGTAAGTCGGCATTTCGACTGCGCTCAATGACCTTATTTTATGAGTCGTAAGTCAGGGAGTCGTAAGTCGGCATTTCGACTGCGCTTCGGCTCGGGAACCACGCTCATTGACCTTGAATACATACTTATTGAATAAATCTCGTGAAACACCGTCCCGCGTCAGCGATAGGAGAGTGCCGCTAGGCGTCCGAAGGACCGGAATGAAATGGAGACTCGGATAGCGTGGTGATGACTTACGAAGAGCAGCGTAGTAAGTCAGCAGACGCCACAAAAAACTTCAGAATTTTATTGCAATATAAAATAGGATAATCCCAGTGAAACATAGGAGAAATTATCGCTTCCTCCTCCAATATCCTTGGCATCCAGCTTATCTGTATTGACGAAGTGGATCATAAAATCTAAATTGACTTCAAGCTTATCGAGATCAAACTGACTTCTGTAGGGTGGAAAAAAGTAGCCTATTCTCGATCGAATGCTAAAACCAATAGGGATACTTAATTCACTGGTAGGTTTAGATTTCTCTTGCTGTAGATTTTCATATCCGAAGGTCTGTAGTAAGGAACCATCAGAAATACTGGTTCTAATACTTCTAAAACTATTAATACCATATCCTAAAATGCCAAAAAATGAAACCTTCGCCCGGTCCGGACGGTCAAAGAAAATTGAGGTCATATTAAATACTGCCTGAATAGTATGTTCATTAAAACGCGTTCTGAATGTCTCATCTAAATCGGGATTAGCTCCTGCCAGTCCACCATTAATCCAATTGTATTTCAGTGAGAAAAATGGCGTGAGCGCATAATTAATCTGCAATCCACCGGCCGGTCTTAATTCATTAGGATCACTAAACGAGGGTGCCCACTCATTCTTTTTCACATCACCGAAAAAGACAGTTCCTCCTGCATGTAGTCCTATCCCTAATCTACCATCAATATCCTGTGAGAAGGACATAGGAATTCCAGCAATAAAAAGAAAAAATATGACAAAAATATATCCGGAAAATTTTGAGATCATCTATAAAATATATTTAAATACTAATTTTTAAAATTTTTTGAAAAAGAATATTGAATAGACATATCTCATATATTCTCCCCCATATTGGCGCAAATATACACTATATTTATAGTGGTATGGTTGGTTTTCAGTAAATTTTAAAATGTTAATATCTAAAATTCTGATGGAATCGGTGATATTATTAGCCGGCGGATTTTGAAATATTTTAAAAAAAATCAAAAATAATTGCTTCGGATTTATGGAATTTCTCCTT
The DNA here is from genome assembly GCA_937894165.1 of uncultured Saprospiraceae bacterium. GTDB lineage: Bacteria > Bacteroidota > Bacteroidia > Chitinophagales > Saprospiraceae > CALCSX01. The sequence goes on from CALCSX010000361.1 coordinate 13,237, forward strand.
TTTTGCGTCTATATAATAAAAGGATCGATTTTTATTATGACAATCGATAATTAAATGTCCGGATTTAATTCTAATGTCTTGTATAAATCGAAAATCAGTTTATTATAACAAAAATAAAAATTTTATGGAGAGTTTCGACATTTCAGAAAAGGTATTACATTTTATCAATAGCACCAAAAAGTCAATTTTTCTGACCGGGAAAGCCGGTACGGGGAAAACGACACTTCTACATCGCATTATCGCAAGTACCCACAAAAATGCGATAGTGGTAGCTCCGACAGGAATTGCGGCTCTCAATGCCGGCGGGGTGACAATTCACTCAATGTTTCAACTACCTTTCGCAGGGTTTATTCCCGATATTAATCCCCGCGTCGCCATCCCTCCCAATGCCAATCTTGAAACCAAGGCCACCTTTCACAGGCACAGCCGAATGGCAGCTCATCGACTGGCAGTGATGAGACAACTGGAGCTTTTAATCATTGATGAGGTGAGTATGTTAAGAGCTGATACTATGGATGCCATCAATTTTGTATTGCAGCGGGTCAGAAAGTCAGATGAACCCTTCGGTGGGGTCCAAGTTTTGCTGATAGGTGATCTAATGCAATTGCCACCCGTGGTCAAAAATGAAGAATGGTCAGTCCTTAGGCATTATTATAAGAGTATGTTCTTCTTCAATTCTTTAGTAATGGAACAGTTGCGACCTATATACATTGAGTTAAAAAAGATTTACCGGCAATCAGACGCCATATTTGTAGATCTTCTCAATAATTTAAGGAACAATGCTATCACGAATGAAAATATTTCACTTCTGAAGAAATATGTAAATGAAAAATTCAAACTCGAGGAAAATCCCGGTTATATTTTTCTAACTACCCACAATAATAAAGCCGATACGATCAACAGGCAAGCTTTGGCGGCCATTGATGAGAAAGTTTGGGTTTATCAGGCAGAGATTACGGGCGAATTTCCAGATAAGATCTATCCTATCGAAGCTGAACTGAAATTAAAGCTAGGCGCACAGGTGATGTTTGTCAAGAACGACACATCCGAGAAGAAGCAGTATTACAACGGCAAGATGGGAAAAATTACCTTTCTGGGAGCTGAGGAGGTGATCGTTACTTTCGAAGATGATAATATTTCTATCGTAGTGGAGAAATATGAATGGCAGAATGTTAGATTTAGTGTTGATCAGGAGACGAAAGAGATAAAGGAAGAGGTATTAGGAACCTTTGTTCATTATCCATTGAAGCTTGCTTGGGCAATTACAGTGCATAAGAGTCAGGGATTGACCTTCGAAAAAGCAGTTTTGGATGTGAGGGATGTTTTTCAACCCGGTCAGGCTTACGTGGCTCTTTCCAGGCTAACTTCTTTGGAAGGTCTCGTGCTTATCAACAATCTCGATTTGGAGGGTATAGCTAATGCCAGCGATGTGGTAAGTTACACCAAACAGGAGGCCGATGAGGAGCAAATAAATAATACACTCAGTAGAGAAAAGCGTCGATATCTCTATGAATATATCAAAAATGCTTTCGACTTAGATACATTATTCAGATTTTGGTCCAAACATCAATTTACATACAGAGAAGTAACTCATAATTCCGAGAAATCTTTACAGCATGTCTGGGTTGATAATCAAGTGAAAAGCTTGCGTTCTGTTCTAGATGTTTCGAAGAATTTTTCCCAGCAGTTGATAAGATTATTTAAAAATGAGGATCCGGATTATGTTCATATTCTGGAGAGGCTAAATAAGGCGAGGGATTATTTTTTCGCTGTGATTAATGAGGTTTTATTTGAATTATTGTACAAAATAGAGGAGGTCAAACAGATGAAGAGGGTCAAGCAATATTACAATGAGTTGGCGGATTTGGAGGAAGCTCATACATCATTTGTGCTTGCGATGCATAAAGCTATTCGGCTTATTGAGATTCAAATAGAGGGCGGTGAGATAGGGAAGGATTCTTTGAAAACGGATTTTGCCATCAATTTCCGGTCGGAACTATTGAAACAGGTTAGGGAGAAATATAAGTCTGAGGGTGGCGTACTTATCGTTGATGAAATAGAGCGATATGCCAGAAAAGGAAAGAAAAACAAGCCAAAAACGGAAAAGATAAGCACCATTGAAGTTACCTATAGTTTGTGGGAAAAAAATATGACTGCCGAGGAAATAGCGGAGGAGAGAAAACTAACTTTAGGTACCATATACAATCATTTTGCTAAATTAATAGAAGAAGGCAAGCTGAGTGCAGAGGATATTTTGTCCAAAGAAGAAATGGGGGCTTTAAGGGAATTATTTCAGGAGGCCTATACGGATGAGATCACATTAACGGAGCTAAAAAGTCAGGCAGGGACGGAATTTTCATTTGAAGAGTTGAGATTATTTATGTCTTATTGGAGGAAGGAATTGGCCTAGAAGTAACAATTTATAAAATTATTTTTATTTGCAGTATCTGTTAAATAAATATAGAAAATGATGAGGAGAAATTCATGATTGGCACTACACCCCATCTATCAAAATCGGATAAGTATTTATTGATCTTAGGGATTTTGATGGTTTCATTCATTCTGCGACCTGCGATTACTTCAGTGGGACCTTTAGTACCATTTATTTCGGAGGAATTGAATCTCAGCAACACTTGGGCCGGATTTCTTACCACTTTGCCCTTGCTGACATTCGCTACTTTTTCCTTATTTACCTCTAGAATAGGGAATAAATTGGGATTATCTCGTGCAATTTTATTCGGTATGATACTTCTGGGAATTGGGATGGGCATTCGGGTGGCAGATGGGGTATTTTTGTTGTATTTCGGTACGGCATTGGTGGGGATAGGGATAGTTTTGTGTAATGTTTTGATTATTCCCTTGGTAAAATTGAAATTGCCATTGCGGGTGGGGATAATGACAAGTTTATATACAACGGGCATGTCGGTTTTTGCTGCCATAGCGGGTGGTGTGAGCGTTCCCTTAGCTGTTCAGTTGGATTCGGGTTGGCAGGGTTCCTTATTGTTTTGGATTTTTCCCTTAATTTTAACAATAGGGATATGGCTGCCACAGATCAAATCTGACAAATTATACTTCAATGCTGAAACATTACAAGTGAAAGTAAATGTATGGAAGGAAAGATTGGCGTGGCATGTAAGTTTATTTATGGGAATCCAGTCTTTTTTGTTTTTCTCCTTAGTAGCTTGGTTGCCGACGATAATGCAGGACAGGGGTTTTGAAGCGCAAGAAGCGGGATGGATACTATCCCTGATGATGTTTGCCAGTTTGCCCGGCTCTTTAGTAGCGCCTGTTTTAGCTTCTCGGATGAAGAATCAAATTCCACTTATTTATATTATCACCTTGTTCTATTTAATAGGATTTAGTTCTTTTTACAGTCATGAGGCGGTGATTATTTATGCCGGCGTGAGCATTTTAGGATTAGGGATGGGGGCGAGCATTAGTTTGGCTTACGCGATGATCAGTTTAAGGACAAAGGAAAACAGAACTACGACTTCTTTATCGGCAATGTCACAGTCTAGCGGATATTATATTGCTGCGCTGGGGCCATTTCTTATAGGGGCTATGACGGATTTCTTTGGGGACTGGAATATGGCCATTCATTTTTTCTTGGTGGCGACCGTTTTGTTTTTCTTTTGGGGATTGGCTGCTTCACGGGATTTGAAGATATAGAGCGCTTGGATGTAAACATATTCCGTTGAATTCTATTAGAAGAAGGTGTGGAGGCAGTAAATTAATTAAAAACGAGGCTGTGAAGTTATTAAAGCGTTTGAGTAGGATTTTATTAGCGGTAGTTTTTATTTTGGCGGGGCTGAATCACTTCATTATGCCTGATTTTTACCTGCCATTGATACCTGATTATTTACCATTTAAAGGAGTGATAAATATAGTGGCGGGTTTGGCTGAGCTAGGATTGGGATTGGTGTTATTGATAGCTGGTGATTTTTGGAGGAGCTGGGCAGCGATGGGGATGGTTATACTTTTGCTATTATTTATCCCATCGCATGTTTGGATAATTCAGGAGGGTGGCTGTGTGGGAGAGTTTTGTGTGGGGCTATGGGCTGCGTGGTTTAGATTAGTAGTTGTCCAGTCGTTATTAATTTTTTGGGCATATTACCATCATAGACATCCGACGGTGTGAGCAATTTGGGGAGCGGTTTTTGCGGCTTTTGGTTCAAAATGAAGGGCAATTATGATTTTACAGCTTTGAGTAGGATGATATATGAGTTCTTTGAATATAGAATGCTTATAAATCTCAAGAAAGGCAGTATCGGCGATCACTATGAGGGGGCTTGGATGGCTTCTGATGAAAATGGTAAAGGCTATTAATTGTGGGGCAAAGTTTATCAGTATCGTGGAGCGAAGAGGGTTAGTTGTGGGGATTCAATATTAAATCATTTTTCTTGTGGCTCGAGAAAATTGAACCAAAAGGCAGATTTACAAACTTGCCCCAGTAACCACCAAAGCTCTTTTAATAATTGTGCTCAAACATGGACAGATGACAGAGTAAATACATTTGCTTCAAATAGAATATTCTCGTGGTCGAGAAAATTAATTATTAAGATAAATTGGGAATTCAGGATGAAACATCAAGACATAAGTTTCAAACGTACGCTAACAATATCAAATAGTTCAAAGGCACTTTTAAACCAGCACTATAAATCAATATAAAAAGCCGAATCTTAATTATAAGATTCGGCTATAATTCATTAGTAAAGTGAATTTACTAAAACATCAGCAGATTAGTGCTTATGATTTTGATTTTGATTTTTTGTCATGATCAACTACGTTTCCGTTAGCGTCAAACTTTAAAGTTTTTCTTTCAGAACCTTTCGTTGCATTAACTTTGTAATAAACCTTTCCATCATCTTTAGTAACTTTCCATGCTTCTTGCGCTTCCCAGCCTGCATAATCACTCGATGCTAATGCTGTTCTAACTTGTGCCGGTAATTCTGTCACTGCGATAGAAGTCTTGTCTTTATCATCCTGCATTTCCATCTTATTCTCCATCGTTCTTTCGGTCTGTGCGAAAGCCTGTGTAGCAAAAAGACCTAAAAACATTGTAAGACTTGCAATTATTAAACTTTTCATAATTCTTAATTTTTGTGGTTTGTTATAAATATTTATAAAATTGAATTCCTTTCATATGATAATGAATTGTAGGAACATATATAATAGAATTAAAATTTCCTTTTAGTAAAATTTCAATCTTAATCTTAAATTAACTTTTTAATTTACTCTTTATATATTATATAGTACCAGATTCGTGCCAATAGTCAGAAACAGCATATGTATTTGAATATCAATCAATTATAAATCAAATCGAAATAAATATTTGTGGCTTTTTTCCACAAATTGTAGAATATATACACAACATTCTCTAGAATTCTACAATTTCATATAAAATAAAAAGAGGAATCAATCCTGACTCCTCTTAAATTTTTAAAATTACTATTAGACCTATTGTCTATTTCTCATTTTCTTCTTATCATCCACCAGTCGACCATTCTCATCAAACTTAAAAGTTTCATTGTCATTTCCTCTGGAAGAGTTAACCTCATAATAAGTTTTTCCATCTTTAGTTACCTTCCAAGCCTCTGATACCTCCCAAGTATTATATCTGTCTGAACTTAATGTAGTTCTCACAGAACTTGGTAGTTGATCTTGTGTAATTGTTGTCCGATTTTTGTCATCTTGCATCGGTCTATCTCTCTCCATTTGTCTATCTCTCTCCATTTGTGTTGGAGTTTGTGTAGGCTGCGTTCTTTCTGTTTGTGCCGCAGCATCAAATGCAAAAAATCCTAGGCTAAGGCTGATGCATGCAATTATTAAATTTTTCATAATATTTTTTTTAATTAAAGTTTTTAAAAAATTAAGTTTCTATTCCTTCACTTCTTTAAGTTGAAAGATGAATGCTTCTGGATAGAAATCAAATTGTAAGTATTTTTAATACAACAATATGTTGAGTAAAAAATATAAAACAGATTTAATATCAATCAAACATTCATACTTAGCAAAACAAACATTTTTTGTTAGTAGTTTAATCCGTAAAATCTAATAATTCTTAATAAAATATTAATGTAACATATTCATTGTGTTTCTAATGAATATAATTAGCTTATTTTAAATCATTTCATAATTTTTAAACTTCATAAGACTATTCACATAAAAAAGTATCCAGTTAAATTTGGTGAGCCAAAATTTTGAAAGGAAATATATATTTTCAAATTTTATTAACTTGCCCACTAAAATTATTAAAATATTATTCTATGCTTAAAATTGATTCCCATACGCACATTATTCCCGAAAACTTGCCGAACTGGACTAAAAAGTTCAATTGTCCCGGATTTATTCATTTGGATCATCACCGCCAAGGCTTTGCGAGAATGATGCAGGGAGAAAAATTTTTCAGAGAGATTGGGGAAAATTGTTGGGATTCAGATGTTCGGATTTCGGAGTATGAAAAGTACAGAACACAAGTGCAAGTGATATGTACAATCCCTGTTTTGTTTTCCTATTGGACAAAACCAAAGGATGGAAAGGAAATATCAGAATTTTTAAATGATCATATCGCTGAAATAGTTACAAAATATCCAAAAAACTATATAGGACTAGGTACCATACCTCTACAAGATATTGATTTAGCTATTCTGGAGTTGGAGCGTTGCAAGGAAATGGGTTTCAAAGGAGTTCAAATCGGTTCCAATATTAATGATAAGAATTTAGGCGAAGCTGATTTTTACCCATTTTATGAAGCATGCGAGCGATTAAATATGGCGATCATGGTTCATCCTTGGAATATGATGGGTAAATCTTCTATGGACAAATATTGGCTTCCCTGGTTGGTGGGCATGCCCGCAGAAACCACGCGTGCAATGTGTTCATTAATGTTTGCCGGGGTTTTCGATAAATATCCCAATCTACGATTTATGTTTTCTCATGCAGGTGGTAACTTCTTCTTCACGATGGGTAGAATTGAGCATGGCTTCAATTGCAGACCGGATTTAGTCGCTGTGGACAATCCAACCAACCCGCGCAATTACTACAACAAATTTT